>JBOFKH010000024.1:0-2237 GCA_051657225.1 Alphaproteobacteria bacterium | reverse complement strand
CCACGATCAATGCGAAAATCGCCACGAATTTATGACAAAGACCTCTACAAGGAACGTAATCTTGTAGAGAGGATGTTTAATAAACTCAAGCACTTCAGAAGGGTTGCACCGCGCTATGATAAACTTGCGATAGCTTTCCTCTCCTTTGTGCATATCGCTGCTATCTATATTCTCTTAAAATGAATGTCGACACCGCCTAGATCCTAATTACATCGAGTATGTAAAATTTATTGAAAATTTTACAAAACTGCCCGTGGATATCATTTCAACGGGGCCGGGTCGAGAAGAAAAAATAGTAAGGCGTAACCCGCTTAAAAAATCTGAAATTTAAACCCTGAAACGGCGCTGCTGAATTTTGGAAAAAATGATTTCCACTGTAAAGCCAAAAAAGGAAAAAAGGTCAGGGGCTGCTGCAGAAGCTCCGAAGGTCTCTAAGCCACAGATAAGCCCTTCTCTGCCCACATAGCGCTCCCACCCGAGGGTGCTGCCGGCTTCAATCGCAACCCCAAGGCCGTTGCCGGGGACATTCAGGATGTGGGCTTTATAATCAGCAGATTGTTGCTCAAACAAGCGCCAACAGGGCATGGAGATAACCCTGGCGCCGCAGCGCTCCTCTTTTTCCAATTTTTCTGCCACGCGGCACGCAATTTGAACCTCCGAGCCCGTTGCAAAGAGGGTCAACTCGTGGGGAAGGTTTGCCTCCCGAAGGATATAAGCTCCCTTAGCAGAAAAAAAGCCTTTTTGGGTGCGAAGGGTGGACACCCCTTGACGAGACAGGGCCAGCAGCGAAGGGGTTCGAGACGATGTGATAGCTAGCTCCCAGCACTCGGCAACTTCAATACCGTCCGCGGGTCTAAATACATTCAGATTCGGCATGGCTCGCAGTGCCATGAGGTGCTCTACCGGTTGGTGGGTGGGGCCATCCTCTCCCAACCCAATGGAATCATGGGTCATGACGTAAATCGACGGAATTTCCATAAGGGCAGCCAAGCGAATAGCAGGCCTGGCATAGTCTGAAAACGTTAAAAAGGTTCCTCCATAGGGAACCAAGCCTCCATAAAGGGCAAGGCCATTCACCGCCGCCGCCATGGCATGCTCGCGAATGCCGTAATGAATGTACCCTCCTTCAAATTGGCCGGGCGCAACCGCTTTCATGCCTCCAGCCAAGGTATTGTTAGAAGGCGTTAGGTCTGCAGAACCCCCGATCAGCGTGGGTAAATGGGGAGCGATGGCATCCAAAACCTGTTGGGAAGCTTGACGCGTTGCTAGTGTTGGCTTTTGGGTTAACCACCCATCTATCAGGTTCTCGAGGGCGTCTTTCCAAGGAGCTTCTTCATTCTGGGAGGGGTAAAAGTATTGCTGAGCGTTCTGTTTGCGTGGTTCATCCAGTTGTTCATAACGCTGCTCCCAGGCCTTATAAGCATGATCCCCTTTCGCTCCCACGTCGCGCCACGCCTTTTGGATGGGTGCTGGAATTTCGAAAGCAACCGAGGAAGGCCACCCCAGGGCAGCGCGCGTCGCTGCCACTTCTGTAGCTCCTAGGGGAGAGCCGTGGGCCGCCGCCGTGCCTTGCTTATGGGGCGCGCCATATCCAATGTGGGTTCGGCAGGCAATGAGGGAGGGGAGGGGAGTGGCTTGGGCAGAACGAATGGCGTTGGCGATGGCCTCTGGATCATGGCCATCAATGGACTGAACCTGCCAACCGCAAGCCTCAAAGCGCAGAGGAATTGCTTCTGACGTGGAAAGGTTTGTGGGGCCGTCAATGGTGACGTGGTTATCGTCAAACAGCACGATAAGGTTGGCTAGCTTCAAATGGCCTGCTAAAGAAATCGTTTCTTGGGAGAGCCCTTCCATTAAGCAACCATCCCCCACGATCACATAGGTGTAATGGCTGAGCAGGTCTGGGTCTCTCAATCTTGCGGAAATAAGTGCCTCGCCTAAGGCGATGCCAACCCCGTGGGCAAGCCCTTGGGCCAGGGGGCCTGTGGTGACTTCAACGCCTGGAGTATGGCGGAATTCTGGGTGCCCTGGCGTCAAGCTATGGAGCTGTCGAAAAGCCTTCAGCTGATCCAACGTCATGGAAGGATAGCCTGTCAGATGGAGCAGCCCATAAAGCAGCATAGAGCCATGCCCCGCCGATAAGATAAAGCGGTCACGGTTGGGCCATTCAGGATGCTGAGGAGAAAAACGCAGAAACTGCGTCCACAAAACCGTTGCTACATCCGCCATCCCTAACG
>JBOFKH010000023.1:0-5771 GCA_051657225.1 Alphaproteobacteria bacterium | reverse complement strand
GCTCTCTCTTTGTCCTTTTTCAGGACCTGGAAATACGAACTCTAATTGCTGTAAATCTCCCTTGGGGCTCTTTTCACTCAAGTCTAAAAGAAGACCTCTTTTGTTGCTTCCCTCTATAATAGAATAAAGGTTTATTTTTTTACCCGCCTTGTTTGTTCTTCCCCCTTCCGTTATTTCAATCACTTTTGTTTTAAGGTTTTCCGAAGGATCTGCATTTTGTATATGGATCCTCAGCTTTGTGGCAGAGACTGGAGAAACAGCCCCCAAAAAAACCAAAAGGGTTAAAAAAGTTAATCTGTTTTTTAAATGGCGCATTTTCTCATCCCTTTGCCGTTGATTTTTACAAAGCTATTCTCGGCAAAAATTTATAAAAAAACGTTAAAAATTAATAAGTTAAAATGAAATTTTAAACAGTTCTATTGCATCGTCTAACCCGCAGGGTTTACCCTGAAGGAAATTTTAAACATACAAAGAAGCGCCTATGAGTCAAAAAAAAGAATTAGATGGTCAGGATGTCCTTGGGCCAAAATCAGAATCTGTAGAAAAGGAAGAAGCCTCTCGACAAGCGCTCCTTAATTGCAAAGAAGACAACGAAAAAATTTCATCAGACTCCAGAATATGCAGATCTTTCCAAACGCTTTCCCAGAAGCAGGCGCTGCAATTACGCAAAAATTTAGGGAGAAGAAAGTCTCAACAGTGCGAAAAAGATAAAAAAAATATCTAATTTTCAAAGCATTAAATTTTATTTTTTGCGTCTCAAAGGAAACGGTTTTATGCTTCGTTAGTTTTTTCACTTAACGTTGTCGAAAAAATGTGCTTTAATAGATATTAACTATAAATAATAATAAGGAGTACAGGGATGAGAGTCCTTCTAGTTGAAGACGATACACCGACTGCGAAAACCATTGAACTTGCCTTGAAAAACGAAGGGTTTGTATGCGATACGACAGATATGGGGGAGGATGGTCTGGAAATCGGGAAGCTATACGATTATGACATCATCCTACTTGATTTAACGCTGCCAGACATGGACGGTCACGATGTCCTGCGCCGTTTGAGAAGTTCCAATGTTTCCACACCTATTTTGATTCTTTCGGGCCGTCAAGAAGTTTCAGATAAGATCAAGAGCCTAGGATTCGGTGCTGATGACTACCTCACCAAACCTTTTAATAAGGCTGAGCTTCTGGCTCGCATCCAAGCCATCGTTCGCAGATCCAAGGGACATGCCGAGTCTATCATCCGGACGGGCCGTTTGACTGTAAACCTTCAAACGCGCATGGCAGATGTTGATGGAGTTCCCCTGAAGCTTACAGGGAAAGAATATGGGATTTTGGAATTACTGGTTTTGCGTAAAGGCTCAACCCTCAGCAAAGAAATTTTCTTGAATCATCTTTACGGTGGTATGGATGAGCCCGAGTTGAAAATTATCGATGTATTTGTCTGCAAGCTCCGGAAGAAACTGGGCGATGCTCTGGGGGGGGAAAATTACATTGAAACGGTATGGGGCCGTGGTTATGTCCTTCGAGACCCTGCTTCAACCCCTGAGTATGTTAAAATTCCGCCAGATATGGCCTCCTCTCCTGTATCCGGAAGGCCTAAAAATCGCCTTCAAAACGTAGGGACTTGACGGAACTCAAGATTTTCTAGACAATTAAGTAACGCTTTGGGTTTTTTCTGAGGCGTTTTCTTTTTTGGGAACATCTATGGAACGAGTTGAAACTGAGTCTACCCTTGAGCAAGTTTTGCGCTGGCGTTTGGAGTCAGCTTTTTCCCCAACTTTACTTCAAATTGAAAATCAATCTCATCTCCATGCAGGACACCTTGCCATTGAAGAAGCCACAGGTGAAACCCATTTTGCCGTCACCATGGAAGCAAAAATTTTGTTTTCTTTATCACGGATAGAACGCCATCGGCAGGTCCACGCTGTGGTGGAAGATCTTTTTAAAACCCGGGGGCTCCACGCTCTAACACTTTCTTTATAAACCAATCTTTAAGGGGGAAATTATATATGGATAGTCAGGATGATTTCCAAGATTATGTTTTCAAGGCAACACAAATAGCCCTCCACCGCGAGCAAAGCTTACCAGGCTATAGCGTTCCTTATTTTTCAGACCAGCCCAACCGAAACCATTTTAATGATCGCCCTCAGGGAAGCCGGATTAACCAACTGGTTCTCCATTACACCGCTGAAGATCTTCTAGATTCCCTGAAAGCCATGACACGAAACACAGCATCCAACCGAGTCAGTGCCCATTATGTTATCACAGAGGCAGAACAACCTCTCGTCGCCGGCGGAACCTTAATCCAGGTTGTTCCAGAAGCCAAAAGGGCCTGGCATGCAGGCGTCAGCAACTGGCAAGGATCGAAGGGGCTAAATGATACCTCCATTGGTATTGAGCTAGTCAATTTAGGCATAGACAAAGCCAAAAATTGGATTCCTTTTGATACTGAGCAAATAAAAGCCCTGGGAACCCTCTCCCAAAAAATCGTTCAAAGTTATAACATCAGCCCCACTTGCGTTATCGGGCACGAAGATATTGCTCCATCCCGCAAACAAGACCCAGGGCCTCTGTTTCCCTGGGGGCTTCTTTATGAACAGTATGGAGTGGGCGCTTGGCTTTCGGCTGATGAGCAAACCCCTCAGGCCATTAGACAAAAATATAATCCCAGTGAGCAGCTACCGGAAGAGCTTGACCCTCAATTTTTAGCAACCTATCTAAGGGCCTATGGATATGCTGTTCCAGAAACTGGCGGAAAAGAAGCGTTGACGCCAAGCCTTAGAGCTTTTCAGGCCCATTTTTCCCAAAACCAGTCTCCAGAAAATATTGGAAAAGCTCTAGATGAAAAAGACATGTTCTGGGCCTGGGGTTTGGTTTGGAAATACCGTCGTATGGAACCGCTGCACCAAGGCACTTCCGCGCAGTAAAATCCAGCATTTTTATCTGGCATAAAAATCGCATACACGTTCTGGAATGCTCTAAGATTTTGAATCTGGAGAATCCAAAAAGCTCAAAATTCAATGAGATATGGGAACGTCATGGGTGTCAGATTTTTTAACCGCTCTCTTTCTGCAGGCTTTTTTCGCAGCGTCTTTTTATGGGCAGCGTTGGTTCAGCTGGCGCTGATAACGCAACCACAAGCAGAAAATAAGCCCCTCCAACCCATACGCCCTAGTGTGCGTCTCAAAGATATTCTCAATTTTGAAGGTGTCCGGGAAAATCTGCTCGTCGGCTATGGTCTTGTTGTGGGGATAAATGGTACAGGAGACAGCTTGAACGGATCTCCTTTTACAAGGGAAAGTCTTGTATCCATGCTGGAACGTCTTGGGATTAATACCAGAGACCAGATGCTTAAAATGAAAACAAAAAATGTTGCAGCCGTGATGGTAACAGCCACATTACCCGCTTTTTCAAGGCACGGGTCTCGCATTGACGCAAGCATCTCTGCCATGGGGGATGCTAAAAGCCTCAATGGCGGAATGCTTCTCGTCACGCCGTTGTTAGGTGCTGATGGTGAAGTATATGCTGTTTCTCAAGGACCCGTTTCAACCGGTGGATTTTCAGCCCAAGGACAATCAGGAAGCTCCGTTACCAAAGGGGTTCCCACGAGCGGCGTAATCCCTGGAGGTGCCATCGTGGAGCGTGAAATTCCCTATGATTTATCCAACCAAAAATCTTTTAGGCTAGCCCTGAAAAACCCAGATTTTACCACAGCTCAACGCGTTGCAAGTGCTATTAATGCTAAAGAAGGTGCGTTTGTTGCTAAAGCGGTCGATCCATCAACGGTTTCGGTGAATGTTCCCGCTCAATACAATCAACCTTCTGCGTTTATCGCTAGCATTGAGCAACTCGCTATCCAACCAGATACCATTGCAAAAGTGGTTATTGATGAGCAAAACGGCATTATCGTTATGGGAGAAAATGTCCGAATCAGCACCGTTGCTGTTGCCCACGGAAACCTGATTATTCGCATCGATGAAGAGAAGGATGTTTCACAGCCCGAGGGAATGTTCTCCAGTGGCAGAACAGTCGTCACCCCACGCTCTACCATTTCTGTTGACGAAGAAACTGATCGTAAGATGACAGTTCTTCCAGGGAAAACGACTCTCAAAGACCTTGTAGATGGTCTAAATGCCTTAGGGGTTAGCCCACGAGATATGATCACCATCATCCAAAATATTGCCGCATCCGGCGCACTCCAAGCACAAATAGAGGTTCGTTAACATGCTTTCAGTCACCCCACCTTCTCCAGCCCTTCTTTATGAAAAAACAGAAAACCTTCTAGGTGGGCAGCTTGCCCAAATGATTCGTCCTCTTTTCGATTGTTTCGAAGAAGAAGGGTTATTCGGCGCGTCTTCACACGCTTCTTTTGTCACCTACGTGCTGTCAAAGGAGATGGGCAAGGCTTTAGCTGAATCTTCTAGCTTTGAGCCTTTTGTTGAAGAATTTTCTGAGAATTTTACGAAACAAGGAAAATAGGTCCCATGGAAATGAACACGTTGCCGGAAAAATTATCTAGCTTACAAAAAGAGATCCTGGAAATTTTTCAAGAAGAATATCAGATGATAGCCCTTGAAAAATTGAAAGGCCTAGAAAGCCTTCAAGCAAAAAAAGGAACTCTTTTTCAGACTTACGCAACTTTCTTGCAAGAGCTGGTTAAAAATCCACACGCTTTTGAAGAGATGGACCCTAAAAAGCAGCGGGCGTGGGCAGAAGCCTCCATATACTTCGCAGATCAAACGGAATTGAATCAAACACTGCTTAAACACTTTTTAGAATCCAAGCAAACCCAACTTGAATCTGTCATAGAATTGATGAAAGAACCTTCTCAAACAACAAAATATGGTTCATTGGGTAATTTGAGTTCTGCAACGCCACCTTCCCCTTTTTTTGGAATTCAAAGGAGCCTTTAAATGTTTTCTCTGGTTACAACAGGTCTTAAGCTGGGAACCAAGCTTTCAGACGAACACAATATCAACACCGCTTCTGCTCAAGATCCAGATTTTTGTAGGCACGAAATGCAAGGAAAAACGGTGACAGCCAGTGGAAGAACAACAGGTGTTACAGGAACCATTCCTAAACGAGTTATCGATGAACAGCTCCACAAAGCCTATAAAAAGCAGAATAGTGCCTTTGAAGGAACCCAAATTTCAGCACTTTATTTTGAAAAAATTCAACCTATATTAGGAAATTTTGCCGGAGAAGATAACCTATCGAACTATCTAACCCAGGTTTTCACATCTCTAGATGCTTTGGCGAGGAGGCCTGACGATATTGGTTTAATCCAAGGTGTTGCAATCAGTTCCCAAACCCTTACAGCATCTATACGAAAAATATCCAACAAAATACAATCTCTTCGCTCAGAAATTGACTGGGAGATTTATAAAAAAATTGATGAACTAAGGGCCCATCTAAGAGAATACGCAGATTTAAATAAACAAATTAAATTGCTCTATGATAAAAATCCTTTAGATCTTGAAAGCAAGAGAGACGCTGTTGCTTTCGAAATTTCAAAATATTTACCCATCGTGGAATGCAATAAACGTAACGGTGGATTTTCTCTATACTGTAATGGTCACCTTCTCGCACATGATAATTTTATAGCTGAAATTCATTTTGAGAGCACTTCCTTTATTTCGGCTTCGTCAATGAATTTAAGTGGTATCGAAATTGAAATTTGTGACGTCTCGGATGATCTTAAAAAACTTGGCCTAGGAAACCTTGGAAATCTTCTAAAAATGCGAGATGAAACGCTGCCAAATCTCCAAGCAG
>JBOFKH010000022.1:0-13978 GCA_051657225.1 Alphaproteobacteria bacterium | reverse complement strand
ATCCAGGGCTTTCAGCTGGTGTAGCCCTAAAGCAGCCTGCAGATCCATCATGTTAAATTTATGGGCTGGCAGGATGACGTCATAGTGCTGGCTCCCCTTTTGAGTGAAGCGATCCCAGGCTGGTCTATCGATTCCGTGGAAGCGAAGGGCCTGAAGCTTTCTAACAAGGGTTTCATCGTGCACAGCGATGCATCCCCCCTCTCCGGTGGTCATATTCTTGTTGGGGTGGAAGCTGAAAATCTGTATATCCCCAAATCCGCCAATTCTACGGCCATCAACGGCGCTTCCAATGGCGTGGGCCGCATCTTCAATCACCCGAAGGCCATGCTTTTGCGCCAACGCATATAATGCTTGGGTATCCACCGGGAGCCCTGCAAAGTGCACGGGAAGGATCCCTTTGGTCCGAGGGGTTATAGCAGCTTCCGCCGCGTTCATATCGAGGTTATAGGTGTTGGGATCAACATCTACCAGCACAGGGCGCGCGCCTGCAAGCACAATCGTGTTGAGGGTTGCCACAAAGGTAAGCGGCGTGGTGATGACCTCGTCACCTGGCTCAAGCCCCATTGCCACAAGGGACATGTAAAGACCGGCAGTTCCGGAAGAAACACATAAAACATGTGGCGCACCTAGGTAGGCTTTGAGGGCTTCTTCGAATTGTTGAACCCGGGGGCCCGTCGTGATCCAACCTGAACGCAAACAGTCTGCGACTTCTTGAATGGCTGCTTCACTAATAGAAGGCTTTGCAAATGGCAGAAACGGTTGCGTTTCGCTTTTGGGCGGCTCGCCTTTAGGCAAATTTTTAAGCTGTTTTTGCGACAAGGTAGATACCTCCTAAAATCAATCCGATGCCAAGGATGCGTGGACCACCAAGGGTTTCTTGAAAAAAGAGAACCCCCGCAAGGGCTGTTAAAACATAACTAAGGCTTAAAAGCGGAACCCCATAGCTCAAATCAACCTCAAAAAGGGCTCTCAGCCAGCATAAAAGGCTGATCCCATAACACCCAACCCCCATAAAAATAAAAGGATTCTTAAAAAAGTGCAAGCCCATTTGGAGGTAAGATGCTGAGGAAAAAGCGCAATTCCCAACCTGTTGAACCCCTAATTTTAGAAAAACTTGGGCTGCCGTATTCAACAAAGCACTCGCCAAAATCATCCACAAAGTTGCTGTCATCAGGGAGCCTCTTGGGGAGAGGTTGGCTGATTAGAAATAATTGCATAATCTCCATCCTGCCACAGGATGAAAAAAGGTGTCTCTAAAGAAAGCGTTTTAAGATGCATCGGGTTCATCACCACAAACACACGACTGCCTCCCTGCCACAACTCTTGAAAAGCGGCTTGGTCTAACAACTGTTTTTTCCAGGGCTCTTGGGAAGCGCCAAAGGCAAGCTCCCCTTGGAAACCAATCACGTTAACGGTGCGCTCCAGATAAACCGGCAAATCTTGGTAATAGGCGCGATAGCTGGCCACCACATCCCCTGGCTTCAAGATATTCTTGATGTAAAAGGCAGGGGTTTGGATCGACACACGTGGCTGGAGGTAAGGGTCGGCATACATCAAAACCCCCAAAAAAAGTAACGTTGTCAGCAAAATCCGTTTTAAAACCGAGGAAACAAGCCCTTGACGTAGGGCGATCCAAACGCTGAGAGCACCCCCCAAAAGGACCGTCGCCAAAAGCCCCATGGAGACCCACAGTTCCAGAGATTCCGCTTTTCTTCCAAAAAATTGCGTATCAATAGGAATGTAGGCAAGGGCCCCAACACCAAGGAAACTGGAGAAGATAAGCCAGCCAAGACTTCCCCGACGAAAAGCTCGAAAATAACGGGTGGGGCTTTCAAGGGCTCCGCCAAAAAAAGCCCCAACGCCCCATGCTAAGGCCGGGAAAAGAGGCAGGAGGTAGGGGATGAGCTTAGAAGACGAGAGGGAAAAAAACACGAAGATAAAAGAGGCCCAACAGGTGCAAAAGGTTAGGAAAGAAGCAGCTTTTTCCTGACAGAGACTCCAAGGTTTTAAAACAAACCGCTGCCCCAGATAAAAAACCCAGGGATAAAACCCAACCATCAAAACAGGGATAAAGAACCAGACTGGTTGATAGCGGTTATGGATTTTGCTGGTGTACCTTAAAACATGCTCATGGATGAAGTAAAAATCAAAAAATTCAGGATTCTTGAGGGCGACGAGGACATGCCAGGGCGCTGCAATGAGGAAAAAAACGAGCAGGGCTAGGGGGTGGAACGCATGCTTCAAAAAACGCCCTTGACGCGTCACCCCTATCCAAAGAAGGGCTATGGCGCCAGGGATCGCAACGCCGATCAGCCCCTTTGTGAGGGATGCGAGCGCCATGCTCCCCCCCCAGCCTGCTAAGCACAGCAAACGCTTTTTTCCTTGCAGCTGGGTGGAAAGCCAAAAAGCCACAAGGCTTGCGGATAGAAAAAGGGTAAGGGGAAGGTCAAGGATAATCAAGCGAGCAAGAACGACATAAAGCAAGCTGGTGCCCAAAACAATGGCAGACCAAACCCCTGCCACACGCCCCAGGGCAAAGCGCCCCACGGCATAGGTCCCTATCACTCCAAGGAGCCCCAAAAACGCTGTCCACAGGCGCAACCCAAAGGGGTTTAAGCCCATTCCAGAGATCGATAAGCTCTGCATCCAATAAAACAGGGGAGGTTTTTCAAAATATTTGAGGCCATTTAAGTGAGGCGTTAGATAATCTCCCGTCACCACCATTTCTCGGGGGATTTCAACATATCTTCCCTCATCAGGGGTAGCCAGAGGCCTGTGACCCAACAAAAACGTGAAAAGAGTGCCAAAAAGAAGGCAAAGCACCGCAACATCTTCAAAAAAACACCGAGATGGATTGCTCCAAAAAGTTTCTATGGCAAACAATGACCTGACCCTATTGACCAAAAACGCTTCCTTTTTCTTAGCAGAGCTTGAGACAAGCTAACAGTTTTAAGGTATTTTCTACCATGAAACGCAAAGTTAATCTATCACAATATACGCGTTGACGCTTGGAAGAGAATAGGATAAAATCCGCCTGTCTTTTGAATGAAAAGTTAAGTATAAGAAGGAATCAAAATGCCTTATCATCTGTCTCCAAAGAAGCGTTTGCGTCGCGACTCAAAGCAAAAATTGATGAACCATGCCAGAATCCACCGTATTCGTACGTTTGTGAAAAAAGCTGAGGCGCTTATTTTAAAAGGCGACGCCCAAGCTCGTGCAGCCCTTCAGCAGGCTCAGTCAGAGCTTTTGCGCGGTGTTACCAAGGGTGTTATTCATTTAAACACGGCATCCCGGAAAATTTCGCGGCTGACCCATCGGCTCACCAAGCAAGAAGGCAGTTTAGCCAAATAAAATTAATTCTGTTAGCGATGTGCTTTAACGTTATTGTTACGATTTTTAGATAGAGTTGGCCTCTGACTATATGTTATGAGGCCTATTTTTATGTTGAAAAACAACCCAATAATTGTGAAATTTTTGAAGTTTTTTTCAGCAGCTATCTTTTTTCATGGCATCAGCGCATCATATGCTGGCCTATCGAACCAAGACCTTTTAAAGTGTTGCCAATCTCACTCTTTTGAGCAGAAAGCGTTGTGCGCTGCGGTTCTTGAAAATACAGCCCAAAGCATTATTTTTTACAGAAATTTGCTGGACCGCCAAGATGTTTACCTAAATGTCTGCTTTCCTGAAAATCTCTCCACCGATGACCTTATCGCCACCTACATTAGATGGGTTAAAGAAAATCCAGGGCTTTTAAACGATGCTTCTTTTTTGGGGGCTACCTCCGCACTATCAACGACCTATAGTTGTAAAAATAAGCTTAAAGACGCTTTTAAGCAGGCGCCCCAACAGTTGAACAAATAGGTATAGCCCAAACACATCATGTTGTATTTTATGAAATTTGCAGACATGCTAGCGAATAACTTGACTTCATCTTTGTTTTTTGTTTTTCTTGGGGAAGATGTAGGTCTTTGGGACCGCTTTTAGCCTTCAGTTTTTCTCCAAGCAAGCGTTGTATGCGAAGCCGTTTTATTTCTCAGTTGCACTCTAAAACTTTTTTCGCCATCCCTGCGGGGATTTGGGCCCTTGGAATTGCGAATTTTTTTATGAATGTGTCGTCAATTCTTGTGTTTACATTCACCCCTCTTTTTTTGAAAAACACGTTGGGAGCTGCGGTTTCAACGGTGGGAGCAATCGAAGCAGTTGTTGAATCAAGTTCTTTGTTTATCAGGATTTTTTCAGGCGTCATAAGTGACGTAGTGCGTCGACGCAAAGCTTTAATTGGGATTGGCTATTTTTTCTCGGTTTTGGCGAGGATTGCTCTTTCGTTTTCTGGGACCCCCTCGACTGTTACCACGTCTCGCATCGTGGACCGTATCAGCAACGGAATTCAAGCAACCCCAAGAGATGCTCTGGTAGCTGATTTAGCTCCGGCTGAAGCACGGGGGCGTTGCTATGGCCTTCGCCATGCTTTAACGGTGGGGGGCTCGCTCGTTGGGTCAGCTTTAGGTGTTTTTCTGGCATCTGTAACTGGGAATAACTACCGTTTTATTTTTTGGTTTTCTGTGATTCCTGCAGCGTTTGCTTTTTTTGTTGTGTTGTTTGGGGTTTATGACCGGATAACGGACAAAAAAACAGATGGAGGCGTCAGGCCATCCATTTCAGGCGCCTTGGCTTTTTTAAAATTTGAAAATTTATCCCAGCTTCCCACGTCTTTTTGGAAATTGATGGTGGTTGCGTTTTTGTTTATGACAGGAAATTTTACGGGAAGTTTTTTGATTTATGCGGCGGAATATCATGGAACCCCAGGATACCTCCTGCCCATGGTAATGGTGGTTCAAAATATCGTCATTACGTCGGTGGCGTTTTATTTTGGAAAACTTTCAGACCGATTTGACCGTAGGCTCATTTTAGCTCTTGGGATTGTATTTTTAGTGCTGGAATGCTTAACCCTTGGTTTTTCGTTCAACATGTGGACTGTTTTTCTTGGGGTTGTTTTGTGTGGGTTAGAAATGGGCATTACCCAGAGCCCTCTTTTGGGGCTCGTCACGGATAACGCCCCTGATCATTTAAGGGGAACTGCTTTCGGGGTGTTGCACCTGGTCAGCGCGTGTGCAGTCTTTATCTCCAACCTGCTTATGGGGCATTTGTGGGAAATTTCTCCCAAAATTGCTTTTTCCAGCATTGCAATTCTCAGCTCTTTTGCGCTTGTTGGGTTGTGTTTCGTTCCAAAATCTGGACAATCTGATAAAATGGCCTCAGGCTCTAATACCAAAGCCTAATAACGTATCGTGCTGGCCCAAGGGAGGGGAAGCCCCCGTGAAAGTGTTGAGCGAGATTTATGAAGAAGCATGCCGAGAGGGACCATTACTTTCAGACCCTACCCAAGTCGCACTTTTGCCATTATTTGATCAACTGATGTTAGGTCTGGAAGAACAAAAACCCCGTCAGTGGTTTTCCTGGTTGCGCAAGCCCCCCGTCTTGAAAGGGATTTATATTTGGGGAAAAATAGGCAGGGGAAAAACCTTGCTGATGGATTTATTTCAACGCCACGCCCCTGTCCCAACCCTGCGTGACCATACTAATCTTTTTTTACACCAGCATTTTTTTAAAGCCCATGAAAAAGCAGAGCAAGGGCAAACAGAAACCCTAGCTGCAGCCGTCAAAGAAATTACACGCCAAGCAAAGGTGCTGTGCCTGGACGAATTTCAAGTAGACCATATCGCAGATGCGATGCTGCTTTCGCGTTCGTTGTCCCTTGCCTTTAGGCAAGGGATGGTGTTGATTGCAACGTCGAATACCCATCCCAAAAACCTTTACGCCAATGGCCTTCATCGGGAACGCTTTGCGCCCTTCATTGACATACTTTTAGAGCATGTGCAGGTTGTATGCCTTGAAGGAGAAGACGATTATCGTATGCACGAAGGAGGGGTGGAGAGCCTCTATTTGCTGACCTCAGCCATCGAGACACCTAAAGCTTTAGAAAAAATATGGGATGTATTAACACAGCAAGCCCCACCCCTTGCCGGAGAAATTCAACATCAAAAGCGAATCCTACGGGTCTCTCGTTTAGCGAACAAGGTTGGGTGGGCCACTTTCGAAGAATTATGTGGCAAGCCTTTAGGCTCTGCAGACTATCGGGCGTTGATTCACAATCTATCTTATTTAATTTTATCAGATATTCCGCAGCTCTCCCCCTATCAATTTAATGAGGCAACGCGCTTTATTAAATTGATTGATCTTCTGTATGAGGCTAAGATTGTGACGATTTTTGCAGGGGACGTTCCCATTCATGCGCTCTATCCAGCGGGGCGCGGTACGGATCTGTTTGGGCGAACACGCTCCCGTCTTCAGGAGATGAAATCGTGGAAACTGCCACTCGATATATCACATACACTGTAACAGCAGATGAGGAAGGGGTTCGCCTAGACCGTTGGGTGAAGCGGCGCTGGAGCCACCTATCCCAAGGAATCCTCCAAAAAAGCTTGCGAAAAGGTGATATCAAAGTTAATGGGAAAAAAGCGTCTGCTTCCTTTGCCCTTGTCCCTGGACAGGTTATTTCCGTCTACAGCCCCTTGACAACGCCTCCGGAAGCTATTGACCCATTAGAAGAAAAAGAAAAGCCCGTTTGGGGCCCGCAGGATTGGTTGCCTCTTAAAAACGCGGTTTTATATCAAGATGACGACATTTTAGTGCTGGACAAGCCATCTGGCTTGGCAACCCAAGGGGGGGTTAAGCTTAGCAAACACGTGGTGGGGCTTTTAGAGGCGTGGTTTGCGTCTGAGCAACAGGAAGCAGGGGAGGGTGTCACGGTCAAGCCCTATCTGGTGCATCGGCTAGACCAAGAGACCAGCGGCGTTTTGATGGTGGCTCTTAACCCCTTTGCGGCTGCATTTTTGGGGAAGGCATTTCAGGAACGCCGGGTGGAGAAAAGCTATCGTGCCGTTGTCCTGGGACAATTTCCCCATCAAACAGGGGATCTCACTTTTTTTCTGCAAAAGCGTCCAGGTAAGGCGGGAGAAAAAATGGAAATTGTTTCTCCTCAAACCGAAGGAGGGCTTTATAGCAAAACCCATTACCAGGTTTTGGAACAAGGTGAGGTTAAGCTGAGCCAGGGCGTCTCTTTTCCTTGGAGCTTTGTGTCACTGCACCCTTTGACAGGGCGAACCCATCAGCTTCGGGTTCATTGTTTAGCAGCAGCGGGCCCCATTTGGGGAGATGGGAAATATGGTGGTAATCAAGCTTATCCTTTGGGTAAGCAACCGCTCCACTTGCATGCAGCATCCCTGACCTTCCCCCATCCCAGAGGGGGAACCTTGACGCTAGAAAGTTTTTTACCTTCCCATATATTGGAAACATTAAATTTTTTACGTTCAGGGGTGCTGTGAAAAATCACCACCTTTCAAAATGATATTTTTATCACAGTTAGATAAAAATAGTTTTGTTTTTTCTAAAAAAAATTGACTTATCGTTCTTTTGCGTCGTATCTTCTGGCACATCACATACAGGGGATGCTAAAAGAACAACAATTAAAATGAAGCAAAGGATTTAATCATGAAAAAAATAACGTTAGCCCTTTTGGGAGCGCTCGCTTCCACATCCATTGCCGTTGCAGAAGAAGCTGCCATGCCAGCGCCTCAAGGTTCAGCGTGCAGTTTTTCTGGACTGTATGCAGGCCTTGGCTTGGGGTATGATTCTGGGGAAATATCACTCATGAACAACTCAATTTCCCCAGCTGGTTTTGGGGGCGGGTTATTTGCTGGATGGGGCACTGAATTTTCAAAAATTTATTTGGGGGTCGAATTGGGATATTATCTCAACACGTCCAAAAAAACGAAACAGCTCACTATTGCAGGAGCTCCAACAGATGTAGAAGCAAAAGTGAAAGACCGCATTGAGGTTGCTGCACGGATTGGCCATAACGTGGGGAACATGCTTCCTTACGCTAAAATAGGCTATGGCTGGAGCCAGGGGACTTTAACAGACAAAACGACAAACACAAAAAGCTTTGATAAAAGGGCTTCTGGTTTGATTTTTGGTGCTGGTCTAGATTACAAAGTTAATCAAAAATTGTTGGCGGGCCTTGGTTATACCTATGCTGGTTTAGAAAAGAAATTTAAAGACGGCGCTGGCGCCTCACAAACAGCAAAGCTTAAAAACCACAGCTTCATGCTGCGCGCTGCGTATCAATTTTAAGCATTCATATTCTTCGAAGCAGAAAGGCAGTTGAGCTTGCCTCCCTTGCCTTTCTTGCCTAAAGATTTTTTTCATGTGCCCACGTCTTGATAGATTTGAGATTTAGATAAAAATGCCAGGTTGATTCTTGGCTTTTTTTTGGATATGGTGTAGGTTCGTTTGATGGTGCATCTCCCTTTTCGAGCCAAGGGGTTTGTGCGCTTATAGGTTGTTACCAGGAGCATGTTTTATGAGCATAACGGCAGTATTAGAAGCAAAATCTCGTATCAAATCCACAAAGGGGGCTGTTCGGTCTTCAAGAAAAGAAGGCCAAATTCCTGCGGTTTTGTATGGTGGCGGAGAAGATCCCCAATCCCTTACATTAAATTTGAAACAAGTCAACCGTGAGCTGACCCAATCTGGTTTTTTCAGCCGCTTGTTTGAGCTTCAGCTTGAAGGAAAAAAAGTGAATGCGTTGGCCAGGGACATACAGTTTCATCCTGTAACAGACGTTCCCTTGCATGTAGATCTTTTGCGCGTTTCCGGGGCTTCTTATGTAACAGTTGCGGTGCCGATTCGTTTTATCAATGAAGATAAATCTCCGGGCCTCAAAGTGGGGGGGGTTTTGAACATCGTCTTGCACGCTTTGGAAATTTCTGTCCAAGCAAGCCTTATTCCTGAAGAGTTGGTTATTGATTTAACAGGGCTTCAAATTGGTGAGGTGATCCACTTGGATCGCATTAAACTGCCCGAGGGCTCAAAGGCTTTGCATGCTGAGCGTGATGTTACCGTTGCTACTATTGTTTCGCCTTCTGGCTTGAATGAAAAAGCGGCAACAGGGGCAGACGCTAAGGAGGCTTAAGGCTTATTTCAGGGGAGAAGACTTGGTTGATTGTAGGGCTTGGAAACCCAGGCCCGTCTTATGAGCTGAACCGCCACAACGTGGGGTTTCAGATCCTTGATGCTATTGCGTCACATTATCGTTTCCCGGCCTTTCACCTAAAAAATCAAGCCTTGTCTTCTAAACAGCTGATAGGGAATCAGCTGGTTTTTTTGCTGAAGCCTCTTACTTTTATGAACCTTTCGGGAAAGGCAGTGGCCCCTTTTGCCAGATTTTATCATATTCCGTTGAATCAAGTTTGGGTGGTCCATGATGATCTTGATTTGGCCCCTGGTAAAGTTCGGGTGAAGCTTGGGGGAGGAACAGGCGGGCATCGCGGTTTACAAAGCATCGATCAATCCTTGGGGAAGGATTATGGAAGGCTGCGGGTGGGGATTGGACACCCGGGGCGTCCTGAACGTGTTAACGATTATGTGCTGAAAGATTTCACTCCCCAAGAAGAGGTGTGGCTGAAGCCGCTCTTAGGCTATTTAACAGAATTTTTCCCGCTTTTGTTGGAAAGCAAAGCGGAGGTCTGTGTTTCAAAGGTGATGCAGGGGATGCAGCCTTATTTACCCTCCAAGTGAAGGAGGAAGCTGTTGGCGGCGCCTGATTTTTCCCATGAAACACGTATAGATTTGTTTCCCCTTGCAGGGATAGATGAAGCAGGGTGCGGTGCGTGGGCAGGCCCCGTTGTGGCGGCTGCCGTAATTTTTTTAGATCCAGAACAGCTTTCGCCTGACCTACACCTGTGGATCCAGGATTCAAAAAAATTAACGCCCTCGAAGCGCGCGCAAGCTTACCAGCTTTTAAGCGCTTCTCCGGAGGCTATCCTTTGGAGTGCGGGCATTTCAAGTGTTGAGGAGATAGAGCAGCTCAACATCCGAAAAGCAACTTTCTTAGCGATGCAGCGAGCTGTGGAGGGACTTTCTGTCCAACCCAAGGCTGCGTTGGTGGATGGTACCGCGAAACCAACCCTTAAGGGCTGCAACGTGCACATGTTGGTGGGGGGAGATTCAAAAAGCCTTTCGGTGGCAGCAGCTTCCATTGTTGCAAAGGTTACCCGAGACCGCTTGATGGAAGATCTCCATATCCAACACCCGCAGTTTGCGTGGAATCAAAATAAGGGCTATGGAACCCAGGTCCATCAAGACGCCCTTAAAACCCAAGGGGTGACGCTCCATCACCGCCGTGGCTATGCGCCGATTGCGTGTCTATTAAAAATCTAGTAGTAGCTTCTGGATGTTTGAATTGGCGACGCATTTTCTTGACGTGGGCGTTTTTAGGAGGTAAAGTCACCAAATATTTTATAGAAACAGGTCCGCGAGTGTCGCGCACGTGTTTTTTTTAGTTGTTTGTAAGGAAATGTAAACCGTTGTTTCAACAGCTGACAGATCGTCTGACTCCCCTTCTCCAAAAGCTGAAAGGCAAGGGTGCACTTTGCGAAGAAGATGTCGGTGCTGCCCTTCGGGAAATTCGCATCGCGTTGTTGGAAGCTGATGTTGCCCTTTCTGTCGTTAAAGCTTTCGTAGAATCTGTCCGGGAAAAAGCCGTTGGTCAAGATGTGCTAAAAAGCATCACCCCAGGACAGATGGTGGTGAAAATTGTCCATGACCATTTAGTTTCCCTTTTGGACGCTCCGAATGCTGCCATAAATCTGGCTGCGGTTCCTCCCGCTGTGATCTTGATGGTTGGATTGCAGGGAAGCGGCAAAACAACCTCTACAGCGAAATTAGCTTCTTGGCTGGCTGCCAGGGAGAATAAAAAAGTTTTGGTGGCGTCCCTTGACGTCTATCGCCCTGCTGCCCAGCAACAATTAGAAATTCTAGCTCAGCAAATCAACATAGCCTCTGTTCCTATTGTTCCAGCAGAAAAACCCCTTGAAATTGCAAAACGTGCGTTGAAAATGGCGCGTCTTGAGGGGTTTGACGTTGTGCTGTTGGACACTGCTGGAAGACTTCACCTTGATGACGCTCTTATGGAAGAGCTGCGTGTGTTGCAGCGAGAAACCAACCCCCAGGAAACCCTTTTTGTTGCAGACGCGATGACCGGGCAAGATGCGGTTCACAGCGCCAAAGCCTTTCAAGAGGTTCTTCCCTTAACAGGGGTGGTGCTCTCGCGTATGGACGGGGATATGAGGGGAGGTGCAGCGCTTTCGGTTCGTCATGTAACGGGTTGTCCCATCAAATTTATGGGGGTTGGGGAAAAGCCTGATCAGCTTGAACGGTTTCATGCGGAGCGCGTTGCGGGCCGTATTTTGGGCATGGGAGACATTGTCTCCTTGGTAGAAAAAGCAGCTGAAACCATTGAACAATCCGAGATGGAAAAGATGGCCCAACAGCTCGAAAAAGGTTCTTTCAACTTAAACGACTTGGCACAACAGATTAAGCAGATTCAAAAGCTCGGCGGTTTAGGCGGGCTTTTGAATTTTATGCCAGGAATGGGTGGGTTGAAAGACAAGCTCCAGCAGGCAAAGCTTGATGATCGCATCATCCAGCATCAGCTGGCTATTTTATCATCCATGACCCCTAAAGAGCGCCTCAAACCAGAGATTCTCAACGGATCTCGCAGGCGTCGCATTGCCCAGGGGAGCGGTCGTTCTATCCAAGAGGTGAATAAGCTCTTGAAACAGCACGAACAGATGAGCTTAATGATGAAGCGTATGAAAAAGATGGGCAAAAAAGGCATGACGCGGCAGGGCTTTCGGGGCTTGTTGCAGAGGTAGTAACATCACAACCGGTTCTGGGTTTAGAACCATTTTGAAAGGAAAAAAACTATGGCACTTAAGATTCGTTTAGCCCGGGCGGGCGCAAAAAAACGTCCTTTTTATCGAATTGTGGTTGCAGAAGCAACAGCACCTCGGGATGGTCGTTTTGTTGAAAAAGTGGGAACTCACAACCCTATGCTTCCTAAAGAGCACACCCTTCGGGTCGTTTTAAACCAAGAGCGCATTCAACATTGGCTCTCCGTTGGGGCTCAACCCACAGAACGTGTAGCACGCTTTTTGGGAACAGCAGGCCTTATCCCAATGCCAAAAGTTCAGGAAAGACCTCAAAAAGCGATCCCTAGAAAGAAAGCCCAAGAGCGGTTGAAGGAAAAAGCAGCTGCTGAAGAAGCAAAGCTTTCAGCCCAAACAGCAGAAGCATAAAAGATTTTGTGACGTTTTCGCGTTCTCAAGTTAATCTTTTTTTTGAGCGGCTTGCGGCGGAGAATCCGTCTCCCAAGACAGAGCTTTTTTATACCAACCCTTACACCCTGTTGGTTGCGGTGGTGCTTTCAGCCCAGGCCACAGATGCAGGCGTGAACAAGGCAACGCCGCTTCTGTTTCAAAGGGCCTCAAGCCCCCAGGACATGTTGGCACTGGGAGAAGAGAGGCTTAGGGAGCTAATCTGCACCATCGGGCTTTATCCCACGAAAGCTAAGCATATCATGGGATTGAGCCGCCAGATGATGGCGTTGCATGGGGGGGAAGTTCCCCAGACTCGGGAGGCGCTGGAAGCGCTGCCGGGGGTAGGGCGCAAAACAGCGAATGTTGTTTTAAATGCTTGCTATCAACAGCCTGTGATTGCGGTGGACACTCACATCTTTCGGGTTTCAAATCGGACGGGGCTGGCGCCAGGAAAAACGCCTTTAGAGGTTGAAAAAGGCCTGGAGGCTGTCATTCCCTCTAAATGGAAGCTGGGGGCTCACCATTGGCTTGTGCTTCATGGGAGGTATGTTTGTAAAGCCAGAAACCCGTTGTGTGCTCCATGCCCTGTTCAGGATTTGTGCGCCTATGCCTGTGGTGCAGCGGTGAAAAAACCTGATTGACTTTTGTATAGAAATCGTCCAGTTTTGTTGGGTGAATAGAAATTTTTAATTTTTGTGGAAGCTGATGACCAAACGTATTGAAGCCAAATATAAGATCGATCGTCGTTATGGGGTGAACCTGTGGGGTCGCCCGAAAAGCCCTATTAACCTGCGTGAATATCGCCCGGGTCAGCATGGTCAGCGCCAAAAGGGCGGCAAGCCTTCTAACTATGCGCTTCAATTAGCTGCGAAACAGAAGTTGCGTGGCTATTATGGCAACATTGGGGAGCGTCAGTTCCGTCGTTTATACATTGAGGCAACGCGCCGTGTGGGGGATACGGGTGAAAACCTTATCAACCTGTTGGAGCGGCGGTTGGACGCTATCGTGTATCGCCTGAAGTGGGTGCCCACAGTGTTTGCGGCACGCCAATTTGTGAACCATGGCCATGTGCAGGTTAATGGAAAGCGCGTGAATATTGGATCTTACCAAGTGCGAGATGGGGATGTAATTTCCATGAAAGAAGGCACGAAAGATAACGTTGTTGTCATGACATCCCTTCAATCCGCAGAGCGAGACGTGCCTGATTATATCGAGGTAGACGCAAAGCACGCCAGAGGGACTTTTTTGAGAACCCCAACCCTTTCGGATGTTCCTTACCCTGTCCAGATGGAACCCCACCTCATCGTGGAGTGGTATTCTAGACGAGTTTAGGAGAGATTTTCGTCCTCTTTGTGGGTTGGATCTATTGTATGCCTTTGGTTGTCTCTGCTGCGCTTCCACTACTTCCTGACGTCAGGGGACGCTATCAGGTTGCCTCATCTTTAGGAAAATTCACCTGGTTTCGCGTGGGGGGGCAAGCGGATGTTCTTTACAAACCCGCAGATATTGAAGATCTTTGTTGTTTTTTAAGGGAAAAAACAGAGGCTATACCTTACACAGTGATAGGCGTTGGATCAAACGTATTGGTCCGAGATGGCGGCATTCCGGGAGTTGTCATCCGGCTTTCCAAAGAATTTCATTACATGAGGGTGCTGCCCGATTCTCAAATTGACGTTGGCGCAGGAACTTTAGACACCACCCTTACCCAATTTTGTTTAGCTAACGGCATTGGGGGGCTTGAATTTTTATGTGGCATT
>JBOFKH010000021.1:0-2421 GCA_051657225.1 Alphaproteobacteria bacterium | reverse complement strand
AGTGGGTGAGATGGTTCTCAAAAGAAATGGCAAATTGCTTCGCCTCTTCGGCGATTGTCTCTAGGCTCAATACCACATCTCCCAGCAAAAGCGCTTCTGGATAAGCATCTCCGGATTTTTCTGAAAGCCAAAAAAAAGGTGACATGGAAGGAAAAGCCAATACATTCGTTGGCTTGTCATAGCCGCGATAATCTCGATTTAAATCTTGAATGTGGGCATCATCTGTCAGCAAAAAGCTGATCTCCAAAGCGGCCATCTTCTGTTTTGGGAGAATCCCACGGGCTAAAACCAACTGTCCCAGTTGCTTAAACCAGCGTTTAGGGGGCAGAAAATGGGCTTTCCAGCGGATGGGGGACGCGCATGAAAAACCAACAATCAGATCAAAAGAATTCGGCTTCACCGTTTAAAACCCAACGCCTCCCTCATGCATCTCCGTAATCATCCTGTCCTTGTTTGCGATCCCTCATATCATAGGCATGAACAATTTTTGCAACCAGCGGATGGCGCACAATGTCTTCTTCTGCCAAGCGGATGACTACCACGTCCGGGATGCCTTCAACAATTTCCAGGGCATCTCTTAAACCAGATCGAACGCCCCTTGGTAAATCTACTTGACTGAGATCTCCCGTCACAACCATCCGTGAATTTTCTCCCATACGTGTTAGCAGCATCTTCATTTGAACCGGAGTCGTATTCTGCCCCTCGTCCAAGATGATATAGGCGTTGGAAAGTGTTCTTCCCCGCATATACGCAAGGGGTGCAATTTCAATTTCACCTACCTGCATTTTTTTGGAAACCATATCAGAGGGGAGCACGTAGTGGAGTGCATCGTAAAGAGGACGCAAGTAGGGGTCTACTTTATCTTTGAGATCACCAGGCAAAAATCCCAATTTTTCTCCTGCTTCCACTGCTGGACGTGACAAAACCAATCGGTCCACTTCTCCGCTCAAAAGTTTGGAAACGCCGACAGCCACCGCCAGGTAGGTTTTCCCTGTTCCTGCTGGCCCCAGAGCAAACACCATATCGGAAGACAAAAGTTTTTGCATATAATGGGACTGATTGGGGGTGCGGGCCACGACAGAGCGCCTTTGGGGCGTTGGAAGCGCCAAGCTATAGGGCTTAAACTCAGAACCTTTTTCCGCTTCATAGGCTGCAAAACGAAAACTTGTGTTGATGTCTTGTTGATTTAATTTCCCATTGGCTTGAAGGTGCTTATAGAGGTCTTTTAAAGTTTTTTCGACAACACGGACCTGAGAAGCTTCGCCCGTCAGGTGGATATGCCCACCGCGTGCTGAAATAGAAACTCCCGAAAGGCTTTCAAGATAGCGTAAATTCCGATCATAGTCTCCAAATAAAGAGGACAACAGGTGATTCTCTTCAAAATGAAGGCTGGATGTCATGGGTGCGGGGATATCGGGCACGTTTTTTTTAGTTACAACCTTTTTTTATCCTTGCTTGTCCCGGGAGTATACGGCATCCAACTTATATTTCAAGCTGTTTTAAGATAACGATTCTTTCAGAAGCATTCCCTCAGATTTTATTATTTGTTTTTTTATGAAAACCGTTTTAAGAAGAGATAGACTGTCCGAGGGTTAAGTTTTTTTATGGAGTTGGGGTTGATGTTGCTTCAAATTATTGAACCTGAAGCCAAGATGTCAGATGACACCCGTGTTTGGGGTGTGGGAATTGATCTGGGCACCACCCACAGTGTCGTGGCTTATGCCCAACAAGGCATCTCAACCATTTTGAACCAGGTCCCAGACAAAGGCCTTTTGCCATCCATCGTCGCCTATGATCCTAAGGGACATGTTTGGGTGGGTGAACAAGCAAGAAACAGGCTCCAAACCCACCCAGAACAGGTGGTGTGTTCGATCAAGCGCTTGATGGGGCGGGCGCTAGGGGATGATGCCCTCATGCACTTCCCACACCCTGTTCAGGAAACGGAAGATGGTTTGGGGTTAGAACTTGGCCAGCGATTACTGACCCCCACGGAAATTTCTGCAGACATTTTACGTGAGATTGCTCGCACCATTGAGGCACAGTTGGGGTATCCAGTCTCCAAAGCAGTCATCACGGTTCCTGCCTATTTTGACGAAGGCGCCCGCGAGGCAACCCGGAATGCCGCAGAGCTTGCAGGCTTTGAGGTGCTTCGGCTTCTCAATGAGCCAACAGCCGCAGCCCTCGCCTATGATCTCGATACGCACCCAGAGGGGTTATATGGTGTCTATGACCTGGGGGGCGGAACCTTTGATTTTTCCCTTTTAAAGATGGAAAAAGGAATTTTTCGGGTTTTAGCAACAGGGGGAGATTTGGCCCTGGGTGGGGATGATGTCGACCAAGCAATTGCAGTGCACGCCTTAAAAAATCGCTTTCATAAGCTTCCCTTTGAACAGCAAAAACAGATCTTGGAAAAAGCCAAGC
>JBOFKH010000020.1:0-4364 GCA_051657225.1 Alphaproteobacteria bacterium | reverse complement strand
GGCGTGGGGGTGATGTAAGCATTCAGGTGTTGGGTTGCTTCCATAGCATTCACGTAAGAACCCACAAGCTCTTTTGCAGAAATAACTCGATTTAAGAGCTTTTCCCGAATTTGGGTCCATGTAAACGACCTTAACTCATTTTCCATCACAACCATTCACCTTTCCCGACGCAGGCTAAATCTGCATCCATTTACTCAATCACTTTCGGCACGACAAACATGTGTTGAAGCTGCTGAGGTGCGTTTTGCAAAATTTTCTCAACGCTATTACCTTCTGTTACCTCATCTGGGCGCATGGGCATATGTTCAACAGCCACACTCACCAAAGGCTCCACACCGTCTGTGGAAACTTCTTCAAGGTGAGACACAAATTCCAGAATTTTTGATAGCTCCCGGACAAACGCTTGTTTCTCATCTTCTTTTAACGAGATGCGTGCCAAAGACGTGATGCGCTCAACGGTTTCAAAATCCATCTTAATTTCTTTCTTAATCTAGTCAGCTTGGGACAGCTCGAGGGGAAAAACCATTACCGTTTAGGTGCTGATTTCTCTTCCGATTCCGCCTTAGCAGAAGGCAATTCAAGGGAAACATAAAACGCATCCCTCTCTCGCATAAGCAAGAGGAGGACTGCCGTCCTTTTTTCTCGCTTTGCTTTTGCGATCTTCTCCGAAATATCCTTAACCGTGCTCACCTCTTCTTGATCAACTTCGATGATCACATCCCCTGGTTGAATTCCTTTTTCAGCGGCAGAGCTGTCAGGGTCAACCCCAGAGATCCAAACCCCTTGGGCATTCAACTTGTTTTTTAACTCAGGAGAGAGGGGTTTTAGGGTAAGCCCTAAGATGGTGGATTCAGGACCAGAAGTTCCCAACGGTTTGTCTTCTCCTGCTTCTGCATCATCCTCAAGGGTTGCTTCCCGGGCTTTCATTTGAAGTGTTACCTCTCGATATGTACCGCTTTTGGGGTCTTTACGCCACACCACCACAGGTACAACAGCTTGAACCGGAAGGCTTCCAATCAAACGGGGAAAACGCTTGGCATCATCCACATCGATTCCGTTCACCTTTAAGATGATATCACCCCGTTCAATTTTTGCTTCTGCAGCAGGGCCCCCGGGCACGACACCACCCACTAAAACACCTACGGGTTTTGCAAGCCCCAAGCTTTCTGCGATATCTTGATCAACCCGCTGGTATTTGATGCCAATCCAACCGCGCTTGGTTTTTCCAAATTTCTTCAGCTGCTCGACAACAGGTTGGGCGATGAACCCCGGGATAGAAAACCCAATCCCAACGCTTGCTCCTGTTGGGGAATAGATAGCGGTGTTAACACCAATCACTTTTCCTTCCCGATCAAACAAAGGGCCACCAGAGTTGCCTTGGTTAATGGCCGCGTCGGTTTGGAAATATCCGTCGATATAATTCGTTCCCACTTTGCTGGAGATGTCTCGCCCGATGTGAGAGATAATACCCGTCGTAACTGTTCCCCCCAAACCATAGGGGTTTCCGATGGCAAAGACGTCATCTCCTACTCGAATTTTAGAGGCATCTCCCCATGAAACGTAAGGAAGCGGTTTTGAAGATTCCACCTTTAACAACGCCAAATCTGTGCGGGTATCACGCCCAATTAATTTAGCCTTCAGTTTGGTTCCATCGTTGAGAATCACGGTAATTTGATCCGCTTCAGCCACGACATGATTGTTCGTGACCACGTAACCTTGTGGATCAATGATAAACCCAGAACCGAGGGAGGCAATTTTCTGAGAGCGTTGCCTTCCGCCCCCCAGAGGGCCTCCGGGGATTTGCTCAAAAAAATCACGAAAAAATTCATCTAACGGTGTGCCTTGGGGAAATTGAGGCATCTCAAAAACCCGTTGCTGTTGTTTTTTGACGTGGGTCACCGTTGAGATGTTCACAACGGCTGGTATTAAAGGAACCAACACGTCTGCCAAAGGAGAGGTTTGACTCATAGACTTTGCTGAGAAAGCTTGAGAAGGCATGCCCCCTCCCAACGCCATCAAGCCGGTTAAAAGCATCAAGCAAAAATTTACCATTCTAAAAGCCTTACCAACTTTTGGAAAAAACCGCATATCCATAACCCCACACGTCCCTTACAGGTTAACTCTTTCCCCTTTTTATAAATTAAATACTAAAAAAGTCAAAGGCTGTCTTCGGATCTGAATGAAATCAATTGGCCGGCTTCTCCAACCCCTAAAAAAGGCTTGTGGGAAGAAGTCTATTGATGTTTGACGGGATTTACCAAAATATCACGGAGATGGGTCTTCCATAGCGATTGCGAAGGTTTTCAAATCTTGCACGAAGGGGTGAGCTGGAAGGCACAGAAATAACTAGAGTTCCCAAATCCGTTCTTGGGATTGCCTCCAATAAGGCGCTCAAACCTATGTCCCCAATGTTGTTCCCACCCAGTTGAAGCCTTTTAAGGGTGGGTGGAAGGTTATGCGCCAGCGCTTGTACACCCGCATCTGTGATGTTGCTCTGGTTTAGGTAAAGCCATTTAAGGGTGGATGGAAAGCGTAGAGCCAGGGCCTGTGCACCCGCATCACCGATGTTGTTATAACTCAGGTTAAGCGATTCAAGGGTGGTGGGAAGTTGGAGAACCAAAGCCTGGAGACTTTTCTCTGATATATTATTCTCGCTCAGCCAAAGCCCTTGAAGGGTTGCTGGCAGATAGAGCACTATAGCCTGTATACCTGCATCCCCGATGTTGTTTTCGCTCAGATCAAGATTTTTAAGGTTGACTGGCAAAGCGGGTGCGATGGTTGTGATTTTTTTATCGTTGATCTCTCTATTGGACAGGGATAAATCTTCTACTAGCGCTTGACGAAAAAGGTTCACGAAAGCCTCTGAAGGCCCTTTTTTTTCCAAAGATTTAACTGTAGTTAAATCTTGAAAAAACCTTTCAACTTGTTCCTGGTTTGGGAGGTTGGCTGAGATTTGAACGTTGGTGATGAGTGGGGTGGCTATGTTCCTCAATTTTGTCTCAACCTCCCGGAGGTTTAGCAGATCTTTTTTCTGAAGCTCCGCAAGGATCAGCTTGATAATATCTACAGGAAGCCTTTCAAAAGGTGAAGGTTGAGCAACAGGTTTTTTATTCAGCTTTCGATATTTGCTACGTGGCTCTGAAGATGTTGCGGCCGTGTCTGTTGAAAAGGCAAATTGAGGTGCCATCAAAACAATAAGTGCGAGCTTCAAAAATGTAGATAAGATTAATTGGCTAGACATAATAATTTTCTTTTTTTCAAATAAATTCAATTTATTATTAGATTGTCGGCTAAACCTTTCTCAATCATAAATTTTTGCCAAAAAGGATTAAAAAAACCCGGTGTGTCCATGGAAAAACTGGCACCTCTCCCGCGTATCCCCACCTTTTCTTGTCATGCAAGCATCTTTATTTTTCCCCGGACACGCGCGCACCTCCGCGAGAATGACAATTCTATGAAAATATCTTTTACAAGACAGGCTTTCAGGATAGCTCTATGTCTTCTTTTTGGAAGGCTGCAAGCTCGTCCCGAAGGCGCGCGGCCTCTTCAAACTCAAGGTTGCTGGCAGCTTGGAGCATCTGTTTCTCCAGCTTCTTCAAGTAAGCCTTCTTTTCTTTTGCGTTTTTAAAGAAGGGAGCTGCTGCTTTTTCTGCCAAGCGCGCCGGAAGTTTGCTATGGTCGCTCTCATACACACTTTTCAGGAGATCTGGTAGAGCTTTTTGAATGCTCTCAGGGGTAATGTTGTGGGCGAGGTTATAGGCTTGTTGTTTGTCTCGTCGTCTTGCGGTTTCTTCCAGGGCTCCTTGGAGGGAACGGGTGAGGGTGTCTGCATACAAAATAACCCTGCCTTCCAAGTTTCTGGCGGCGCGCCCGATGGTTTGGATCAGAGAGGTTTTGGACCTCAAAAAACCCTCCTTGTCCGCATCCAAAATGGCTACTAGCGCGCACTCGGGGATATCCAAGCCCTCCCGCAACAGGTTAATCCCTACCAGCACATCGAATTCTCCGCTGCGAAGCCCTTGGATAATTTCAATGCGCTCGAGGGTGTCAACATCTGAATGTAGGTAACGTACTTTCAAGCCAACTTCTGTTAAATAGTCCGTGAGGGCTTCTGCCATTTTCTTCGTCAGGGTTGTCACCAAACAGCGATACCCTTTGGCCGTTGTTTCTTTGCAAGCATGGATCAGGTCATCCACTTGATGCTCTGTAGGGCGGATGAAACAGGGTGGGTCAATCAAACCCGTGGGGCGAATCACCTGCTCT
Source organism: Alphaproteobacteria bacterium (assembly GCA_051657225.1). GTDB lineage: Bacteria > Pseudomonadota > Alphaproteobacteria > Holosporales > JBOFFI01 > JBOFFI01. The sequence goes on along the minus strand of JBOFKH010000020.1, from coordinate 101 downwards.
ACAAAAACCCCTTGGGTTTGCTCCAGCTCCCAGGGCCCCGGGGTAGCAGAGACGAAAATGGAAAGCTGGCGCAGGGCATCCCATTCCTCAAATTTGAGGGG
>JBOFKH010000019.1:0-24353 GCA_051657225.1 Alphaproteobacteria bacterium | reverse complement strand
CCTGGTATGGCCTCATATTGTTCTACAAATGTGGTCAGAGCAAGTTGATAGTCCGCAATCTGGGAAATGGTTTTTTGCAACCTGCCCCGTTCAATCAGCTCTTGACCTTTAAAAATGCCACCTAGGATTAAACCAATGACAACTAAAGCGATTGCCAGTTCAATAAGACTAAAGCCTTCTTGCCCATTTTTTTTATTTTTTTTCATACTTTAACGCTATCTTTACGCTTCTTAAAGCATGGTTAAGATAATAAATTAGGTTCAAACTGTCAAATTATTTCACGAAGAAAACGTTGCCCCAACTTTAGGTCGAGAAAGTTAACCCCTGGGGCCCCGCATCCACCTCCACCACGCCTTTTTCCTGGATTTTTCCTTCCAAAATAAACGACGCCAAAGGGTTTTGAAGGGCGCGCTGGATCACACGTTTTAAAGGGCGGGCGCCATAAACGGGGTCATACCCCGTCTCTGCAAGCCAAGTTCGCGCCCCAGGCGTCAGCTTAAGGGTGATGTGTTGCTGGGCCAAAAGGCTCTCCAAACGCTTCAGTTGAATGGCGACGATCTGATCCATGTCCCCGCGCGCCAAACGCCGAAACAGAAGGATATCATCCAAGCGATTCAAAAATTCAGGCCTGAAGGCTTGTCGCACCACAGCCATCACCTTTTCACGCACCGCGTTTGATAAAACCGACTCCCCTGATGGGTCCTCCGCGATCACCTCGCTCCCCAGGTTAGACGTTAAGATAATAAGCGTGTTTCGAAAATCTACAGTGCGCCCTTGGCTGTCGGTGAGGCGTCCGTCATCCAACACCTGGAGCAATAAGTTGAAGACATCTGGGTGGGCTTTTTCAACTTCATCAAACAAAATGATTTGATAGGGGCGCCGGCGCACAGCCTCTGTCAGCGCTCCCCCTTCCTCATAGCCAACATATCCAGGAGGCGCACCGATAAGCCGTGCCACCGCATGGCGCTCCATATATTCAGACATATCAATCCGCAGCAAAGCATTATCGTCATTAAACAAAAAAGCAGCCAGCGCTTTACACAATTCGGTCTTCCCCACCCCCGTTGGGCCCAGAAAGAGAAACGAGCCCATGGGGCGGTTTGGATCAGCCAGGCCCGCACGCACCCTTCGCATGGCTTCGCTGACCGCTTTCACGGCTTCCTCCTGGCCAACCACCCGCTCCTGCAAGAGGGATTCCATCTGGAGCAGCTTTTCTCGCTCGCCTTCCAACATCTTGTCCACCGGAATCCCCGTCCAGCGAGACACGATGGCCGCAATGTCTTTGTCCGTCACCTCCTCCCGAAGAAAGGCAGAGCCTGAATGCTGACCAGTTTCCCCAACCTTTCGTTCAAGCTCAGGAATCACGCCATATAGCAGCTCCCCCGCCCGGGCTAAATTGCCCTGGCGCTGAGCTTGGTCGAGCTCCATCCGGGCGCTTTCCAGCTGTTCTTTCAGCTTTTGAACCCCTGTGATTTTCTGTTTTTCTTCCTGCCAGCTTTGGGTGAGGGTGGCCGACTCTTTCTCCAGCTCTAAAAGCTCCTCCTCCAGCTTTCCTAAGCGATCCCTGGAAGCAGGATCTTGTTCTTTTTTCAGGGCTTCCCGTTCAATTTTCAGCTGAATAATCCGCCTATCAAGCTCATCAATGGACTCAGGCTTAGAGTTCACCTCCATCCGAAGCCGGCTTGCTGCCTCGTCCATCAAATCAATGGCTTTGTCGGGTAAAAAACGGTCTGAGATATACCGATTAGAAAGATTTGCCGCTGCTACCAAGGCGCCGTCCGTAATCCGAATCCCGTGGTGAAGCTCATATTTCTCCTTCAACCCCCGCAGGATGGAAACGGTTTCTTCCACACTGGGCTCTCCCACAAACACAGGCTGAAACCGCCTTGCGAGGGCAGCATCTTTTTCAATATGCTGACGGTATTCATCCAACGTTGTAGCGCCGATGCAATGCAGCTCCCCCCTAGCAAGGGCGGGCTTGAGCATATTCGAAGCGTCCATGGCGCCCTCCGCCTTTCCAGCTCCTACCAAGGTGTGCAGCTCATCGATAAACAGCACAACATCTCCTGAATTTTGGGTGATCTCTGAGAGCACAGCTTTTAAACGTTCTTCAAATTCGCCTCGGAATTTAGCCCCCGCAATCAAAGCCCCCAAATCCAGCACAATCAGTTGAATTTCTTTCAGGGTATCAGGAACGTCACCTTTGATAATCCGTAAAGCCAACCCTTCAACGATAGCCGTTTTCCCAACGCCTGGCTCACCAATTAAAACGGGGTTGTTTTTGGTACGGCGAGAGAGCACCTGAATGGTCCGCCGAATTTCTTCATCCCGACCAATGACGGGATCAATTTTCCCCAAGCGCGCGAGCTCCGTAAGGTCTTTACCGTATTTCTTAAGGGCATCATAACCTTCTTCAGCGCTTGCGCTGCTAGCTTTGCGGCCTTTGCGAAGGGCATCAATGGCTTGTTTAAGGGGTGCTTCTTTCACGGAAGCCTTCGCAAAAAGGGCAGCCGTTCCAGCTTGAGGTGTTTTCAAAAGCGCCATTAAAAGGGCCTCTACCGTAACATAGCTGTCTCCCCATTGATGAGCCAGATCTTCTGCTTGCTTCAAAACAGCTTGGGTTTGGGAAGCCATATAAAGCTGTCCGGCGCCTTGGCCCTCAACCTGGGGAATTTTTTTTAAAGCGTTTTGGAGCGCTGCTTTTAACGGGGGAACAAGACCACCTGCCTGGTTGATCAACGTGGCGCACTGCCCTTCTTTATCTTCTAAAAGCCCATGAAGCAGATGCTCTGGTAAAAGCTGTTGATGGTTTTGGCGTTGGGCATAGGTTTGGGCGACTTGCAAAAAACCTTTGGTTCGCTCGGTATAAGTTTCAAACATGTTTCTGCCTTTCTGCTTCATAAATCAAGGCTCTAGTTTATAAAAATTTTAGACTAAAATCACCCAAAAAAACAAAAAAAGACCTTTGGGTTATGAAATTGTACAGTACGTAAAAGCCGCTTGTGTGTCCCCATAACAACCGCTACAATGGGCCTGATTTATTTTTTGAAGACGTGAAAAGCAGAGTGAAATAGGCAAATACGATGGCAAAAGGCGATTATTACGAAATTTTAGGAGTTCAACGCAACGTTTCTGGAGATGAGCTTAAAAAAGTCTACCGAAAATTAGCGATGCAGTATCATCCTGACCGTAACCCGGGGGATAAAGCTGCTGAAAACAAATTCAAAGAAATTTCAGAAGCCTATGAGATTTTGAGCGATTCAGAAAAGCGAGCTGTTTATGACCAAATGGGGCATGCTGCTTTTGATGGCTCAGGCGGTTTTGAGCAGGCCCAAGGGTTTCGCAATGCTGGTGGGGGTTTTCCTTTTGGTGGGTTTGATATCTTTGAAGATATGTTAGACGAGCTGATGGGCGGTGGCGGCAAACGCTCTGGCAAAACAAAGTCTTCAGCATCTCGGGGAGCAGATCTTCGCTTTGATATGGAATTAACCCTGGAGGAAATTTTTCGGGGAACCCAAACAAAAGTCAAAATTCCCACCCTCGTCAAATGCACCCCCTGCCAAGGAGCAGGAGCTGAAAAAGGCACAAAGATTGTTACATGCAAAGCTTGCGGTGGTCGAGGTGTTGTACGTTCCCAACAAGGCTTTTTTACCGTTGAACGCACATGCCCCTCTTGCCGTGGAGAAGGCCAGAAAATTGAAAAACCTTGTGGCGCTTGCCGTGGCGCAGGACGTGTAAGGCAAGAAAAAAGCCTTGCGGTTAATATTCCAGCCGGCGTGGAAGAGGGCTCTCGCATTCGGGTTTCAGGCGAAGGGGAAATGGGACTTCGAGGAGGCGCTTCAGGGGATTTGTACCTTTTCATTTCGGTCAAACCCCATGCTCTGTTTCAACGGGATGGATCCCATATCCACTGTCGTGTTCCCCTATCCATGACCACAGCGGTTTTGGGAGGGAACATCGATGTGCCAACCATCGATGGCGGGAGGGTACGCCTTGCAGTCCCTGAAGGAACCCAGTCAGGCCATCAGTTTCGCATTAGAAACAAAGGAATGAGTATCTTGAACAGCAGTGCCCGAGGGGACATGTATGTGCATGTTCAGATCGAAACGCCGGTGAACCTTACCAAAAAGCAAAAAGACCTCTTGCAAGAATTTGAAGCAGCAGGGGGCGGAGCAAGCCAAAGTCAACCCCAGTCAGAAGGCTTTTTTGCAAAAGTCAAAGATTTTTGGGACAACCTTAAGGATGGTTCTTGAAGTAAACTTGAGGAAGCCATAAAACATGCAGGTTGGTTTTTATCAACTCACCCTTTCTTCCCTAGAAAAAGCGTTGCCTCGCTTGCTGGAGAAGATTTTAGAAGCGGGGCACCGTGTGGTCGTCCTGGCTGGATCTTTAGAGCGCGTTCAATCCCTCAGCTATGCCTGCTGGACTTATTCTCCCCTTTCTTTCCTGCCCCACGGGACCCAAGCAGATGGCAACCGCCCAGAGGATCAACCCATTTGGCTCACAACCACGGAAGAACGCCCGAATGGTGCGTCCGTTTTGGTTTTGACAGAGGGGATGTTCCCTTCCAGCCTCGAGGACTATGACCGCTATATCTATATCTATGAGGCTCAAAACCCTGAAGCGTTGGAGCGGGCAAAAGCGTTTGGAAAACAATTTGAAGCCCAAGGTGTAAGCCCCATTTATTGGCAACAGACACCTTCTGGTTGGGCCAAGGAATAGCTTTCTGTTTCCATAAAAAGCCTCCACACATTCTTTTTTAATGATTTTCATTCAAACTTATCTCATTGAATTATTTCATTTTTTAAGGAACATTCCATGCCAAGATATCTTAAGATTTTTCAAATTTCGCTTTATTTATTATCCCCCATCCTCGTTTCAAGCCCAAGCTCAGCAGCTGGATTTGTAGAAAGCCTTTCAAAAGCTTCAGGAGCTTTCTTCAACAAAAAAATTGTAAAAATTTCTGAAAAAGGCGTTATTGATTTAAAAAATACAGAGATGACGCCAGATGTTTTGGAAAAAATATTAAAAGAGCTCGAGGCTTTGCCGGATGATGAAAAAAGAAATGTCAAAGCATTCATTTTGAATTCAAGCTATACAACAGCGCCAAAATTAAAAGAATTTGAAAAAGATGTCGTATCAAAACTGCTTGCGCTGCTTCCAAAATTACCTAATTTAGTCAATCTAGAGCTTGCAGGACTTCAGCTGGATAAAGAAAAGGAGGCATTACTAAACGCATTAGAAAAGCTTAAACACCTCCAAAGCGCCGATTTAGGCAAAAATAATTTTGATTATGAAACAGCCCAAGACATTGTGAATACGTTACTACCCCTCCCTGATTTTAAGAAACTTATTCTAAAAGAGAATAACCTGAATGATCAAGAAAAGGAAAAGCTAAAAGACCAATTTGAGATATGGAAGCCATCACCAACGGGAGCAACATGGAGCCCCTCTTTGGATATTTAGCAGTCTAAAAAAATAAAAAGCTAAGCAAGAGATAAAACGGGAGCAAGCAACATACAGCCCAGCCGATATAGCCAAAGAAATGGGGCATTCGGACCCCTTTTTCTTCGGCGATGGAGCGCACCATCAAATTAGGTGCGTTCCCAATGTAGGTGAGAGCTCCCATAAAAACAGAGCCCGTTGCAATCGCTACAAGGGTTGTGTTCAGCTTAGATGTGAGTAAAGCAGCATCTCCCCCCGCCACATGAAAAAAAGCAAGGTAGGTTGGCGCATTGTCTAAAAACGCAGACAAAACCCCCGTAACCCAAAAAAAATGGGGGTTAGAAGGAACACCCTCCGGCGTCATCCAAGCAAAAACATTTACCAAACAACCTTGGGAGCCTGCTTGAAGAATGCTGATCACCGGGGCCGCTGTGATGAAAATACCAATGAACAAAATGCCAACTTCCTGGAGGGGAAGCCAAGAAAAATTGTTCTTTTTGCGATGTTCTGCTTTTCCTAATAAAAAGGATGCTCCTATACACCCAAGTAACACAACGTCCCGGCATAAATCCTGAAAATCTAAAGAAACACCCAGAACATCCATAGAAATTCCTGGGTTCCATATCCCGCTCAACAGCACAGCCCCCAAGGCGGTAGCAAATAGAATAATCTGCTCTTTGCCTGAAATTTTCAAAATTTTCCCAAAAGGCTTCTGTATTTGGGTGTTTCGAATTTCTGGTGATTCTTTAGGATAAAAATAATAAGCATCTAAGCAAAAATAAAGGCCAGCCACAGGCAGCCAAACCACCAGAAAAGGCTTCCACAAATTAAGCAAGGGCCACAAAAAGGGAACGTCATTCAAAAACCCGATGAACAAAGGAGGATCCCCCACAGGGGAAAGACTTCCACCAATGTTACACACCATAAAGATAAAAAAGATGACCGTGTGGGTTTTATGAACACGATCACGGTTCATTCGTAATAATGGATGAATCAAAAGCATTGCAGCCCCTGTTGTTCCGATAAAATTAGACAACAGGCTTCCCACCATCAAAAACATCGCATTCTGGAAAGGCTTTCCAGGAACGTAAATGTCAATATGCAAACTGTTTGACAAAATATAAAGGGTGGCAATCATAAAGACGAAAGGAACGTAATCGTGGAGCAAAACCTCAAACACGAGATGAAACGCGGGCTGAGGCCCTTGTATCCACAATAAAGGGACGAAAACTGCCAGACTCCAGCTAAACGTAATTTTCCCAAAGTGCCGGTGCCACAGATCTGGCATCACAGCAGGCAATAAAGCAAGGGACAGGAGAAGACCAACGAAAGGAGCCAACCATAACACAGCCAGCTGGCTGCCATCCAAGCAAAGATTCTGAGTCCCAGCAAAAGCGAAAGACGGCAACAGAAAAAGAAGAAAAATCAATGCTCTTAGAAAAAAAGGTCTCCGAACAAAGCCGACAACACTAAAGAACTCCAACCAAAGATTCTCCCCCCAGGCACGCCTCTCCACGAAAGGTGGAACAGAGGCACGTGTGTCTCAGCTTTTAATAGCCTTGACGTTCATAGCGTTTTTTAGAAGCTTTGCGAACACGACGGACAGCTTCTGCCTGCTCACGAACCCTTTTTTCAGAAGGTTTTTCATAATGACGACGCAATTTAAATTCCCGAAACAAGCCCTCGCGTTGTAATTTTTTCTTAAGAACGCGACTTGCTTGCTCAACGTTGTTGTTATTTACAATAACTTGCATTTAACTACCCAAACTCCTTTTCCTTGACAGCCCATGGTACCGCGCGGCCTAAAATCTTCGGAACCTTACCCCACTCTCACCATTTTTGCAAGAGAGGAAAAAACCGACTTTTTCATTGTACAGTCTCCTTCGTTACTTTTCAAGAAATTCCAAATGTTTTGAGCATTAAAAACGTTCTTGAATAAGCTGAACAGCCGCTTCATAGCCTTCCGACGCCAAAAGCTTTTCCTTAAGACCCGTTCCCCAACGGTATCCCCCCATCTTACCAGAAGAGGAAACAACCCGATGGCAAGGAAAAACGTATGCAACAGGATTGGCCTTCAAAGCCTGGCCAACTGAGCGCATCGCTTGAGGTTTACCAAGGGCTTTAGCAAGGTCTTGGTAAGTTAATACTTGCCCCTTCGGAATGACCAAGAGATGTTTCCAAACCTCAATCTGAAAAGGCGTTCCTGCCAACAAAAGAGGCGGCATCTCTCCAGCAAAAACCTGCTCAACAAGAGGAGCTGTCACTTCTGCGTGATAGTACGTAAGCGGAAGTCTTAAATGAGACTGCGCTTGTTCTACTAAATATTCAGAACGCACGTTCCCTTGAAAAACGAGACCGCACAAGCGGTTTTGAAAAACAACACCAACAACGTTACCGAAGGGCGTTTTATGAACGCCATAAAAAAGACCCTCTTGAGAAATTTCCTGCAATTCCTCAAGGGATAACGTCACCAACGGCTCCTTGCGATCAAAAGAAGGCAGAGCGTAAGATCTTTGTCTCACTGAATAGTCCCCAATTAATTTTTATTTCACGTCATGCTCTGCTCTATTCTAGGATTTTTATCACAGTTTTTCCAAAAATGCAAATAACTTTCAAGTATAAAATGGTTTTTTTAATAAATAAAAAAAATATCAAATGGTTTTTTTATTTATTTCAATAGACATTTTTTTCTCTTTTGTAGAAAGTTTTATCAAAATTCCAACAAAATCACTTGTTTGTTCATAAATTTTTGAATTAGTCCTGAATGCCCAATCTGCCCTACACATCCTTTTGATTCAATGTTTTTTAACCAAAAAATTACGAAAAGAACGACTGGACATGCTTTCAGGTATATGTTAATGGGTTGAGACTTAATCTTTTTACGTGTTTGGTTTTTTGTAAAGGTAAAGAAAAAAGGTCGTGGATATGTCTGTTCCCAAAAAGATGGGATTCTGGGGTGTTTTGGCCTTGGTCATTGGGAGTCAGATTGGTTCTGGTATTTTCTTGCTTCCCTCTACCCTCGCCCCTTTTGGCGCTGTTAGCCTGCTTGCTTGGGCCTTAACAGGAGGTGGGGCCATTTGCCTTGCCCTCGTTTTTTCTTATCTATGCGAATATTTGCCCCAAACAGGAGGCCCCCACGCTTATATCGCAGCTACCTTCGGCAGAGAAGCTGGGTTTTTTACCGCTTGGTCTTATTGGCTAATTTCTTGGATCAGCTCCATTCCGCTGGTAGCAACAATTTTGCTGGCTTTTGCCCAATTATTGGGGGAAAAAACACCTCTTGAGTACGGCTTCATGGCGTTTTTGTTGATCGGTGCCCTGGCTGCGTTGAATTTGAGAGGTGTTAAAATTGCAGGAATAGGAGAAATTATCCTTTCTGCATTAAAGGTTATACCCCTTGTTATCATTCCTCTGTGTGCTGTTTTTTTCTGGAATCCAGACCATTTCATCCCCTTCAATCCGACGGATCAATCCATCCCATATGCCTTAAAAAGTGCTTCACTCCTTGCACTTTGGGGGTTTATTGGCGTTGAAACAGCCACGACTCCAGCAGGGAACGTAGAAAACCCCAAACGAAATATTCCCCGGGGGCTTGTGTGGGGCACCAGCCTCGTTGCTTGCCTCTATTTTTTTAACACCTTGGGGATGATGGGGCTTATCTCACCGGAAGATTTGGCTCAAGACCCCGCACCCTATGTCACGGCCACCCAACTGTTATGGGGAGGCAAAACCTCAAATTTGCTTGCCATTATGACGATTATTGTGTGCGTTGGTTCTTTGAATGCATGGATTTTAGCCAGCGGCCAAATTGCAAAAGGGGCGTCAGAAGACAGCTTATTTCCACAATTTTTCAAAAAAACAACCCCCCAAGGCGGGCCCATTTGGGGCATTGGTCTAGCAGCTTTAGGAACTTTTTGTATATTTGTATTTTTTCAAAGCGAAAGCCTGTTAGAATTCGCACGCGTGGTGATTGAACTTTCATCCCTTATGTTTTTGCTGATTTATGCCTTTTGTAGTTTGGCTTTCCTCTATTTGCTTTACACACATAAGATTGCTCCTTCTTGGACCAAAATTTTAATAGGGTTTTTTGCACTCTTTTTCTGCATCTGGATTTTGTGGGAAGCGGGCTATCAGCTTTTGTATACCTTGATTATCCCCAGCTCGGGTGTTATAGCTAGGGGTATCTGGAAGCTTTTGCATCGCGTTGCATAGCCAGTTTTCCTTCTTTTTTTTCGAGGTCATAAAAGCATATGGATAAGGCAAGTGGATATCGGGTGGCTGTCCTGGGAGCCACAGGAAGCGTCGGACGCGGCATCTTAAATTTGCTATGGGAACGAAAATTCCCCACCTCCCATATCGCTCCCCTTGCTTCAGGCAGATCTAAAGGAACTTTTGTTTCCTGTGGGGATCAAACCCTTCCCGTACAGCCTTCAGAATTTTTTGATTTTAAAACGGTTGATCTCGTTTTCTCTGCGGTTGAAAGCCATGTCGCAAAAACCTTTATCCCAAAAGCGCTTCAAGCAGGCGCTTGGGTCATTGACAAATCCTCCCACTTCAGGATGGACCCAGCAACTCCCTTGGTGGTTCCTGAAGTTAATGGTCACCTGATCAAGACCTTGAAAGCTGATCAGCGTTTGATTGCAAGCCCCAACTGTATTGCAACCCCCTTGGCTTTAGCCTTGGCACCCCTTCATCAAAAAGCTAGCTTAAAACGCTTGGTTGTTTCGACCTATCAGTCTGTTTCTGGAGCCGGCAAACGGGCGATGGACGAGCTTTTCAATCAAACCCGTCAAGTTTTGAGCAACGCTCACCTACAAAAAGAAGTTTTCTCTCAGCAAATTGCTTTTAACCTTATCCCACAAATCGGCTCTCTAAATCTTGCAGGAGATTCTGATGAAGAAAAAAAGGTTAAAGAAGAAGTCCAAAAAATTCTGGCATGCGAAATTCCCATTGCTGTAACCTGCGTCCGGGTCCCTGTTTTTGTTGGCCATGCCATGAGCGTGTGGGTTGAATTAGAAGAAGAACTTTCCGGGACAGACGTTCGATCGCTTTTACAAAAGGCCCCCTCCTTACAGGTAAGCGTGCGGGAAAAGGAAGCCGATGGAAAGCCTTTCACCCCCCTGGACTGCGCTGGAGATGATATTGCCCTTATAAGCCGCGTTCGACGGGACAAAAGTTCCCCCAATGCTTTTTCTTTATGGATTTGCTGTGATAACCTTCGTAAAGGAGCGGCTTTAAACGCTTTACAAATCGCAGAAATGCTGCATACCCAAACGAAATTGGGTAAAAAATAGCGTAGCGGCACAGCCCCCAAACACCCCCATCTATTTTTCCTTAAATTTTTCCATAATTATAAAAATTGCCTTTCTTGCCCATTTTGTTTATGCTATTTAACATAACCTTTTGAAAAAGAAGGTTTTTGCATAAAAAAATAATGGAGACTTTACACATGAGACATTTATTTTATTCAGTTGCCCTTATGGCTCTTTTTTCCCTTCATGCTGATGGGTTAGCAAAAAAAGATGGTTATCCAGAAAATCTAGAGACTGAAAAAGGTAAAAAAAGTAAACCGTTCAACCCAGGTAAAAAATTAGGACATAGCCGAGGAAAAGGGCATAATCCTGGTAAGGGGCTTGGCCATGAGCATCATAATCATGCCCCTGGAGAACCTGATGGGGATGAGGAAGAAGAAACACCCATCCCAGCGCCAGTGCCAGGCCCAGTTCCAGCGCCAAGTCCAACAACACCAATACCTGTGGATCCAATAACACCAGAAGACCCAGCAACAACGCTGCCAGGTTCAACAACACCAACGATCCCAACAGTTCCGACAGATCCAACAATACCAACGGTTCCAACGATCCCAACAGTTCCGACAGATCCAACAATACCAACGATCCCAACGGTTCCAACGATCCCAACAGTTCCGACAGATCCAACAATACCAACGATCCCAACGGTTCCAACGATCCCGACAGATCCAACAATACCAACGGTTCCAACGATCCCAACGGTTCCGACAGGCCCAATAACAATACCAATAGACCAAACAGCTCCAACAGGTCCAACAGTGTCAACGGCGCCTTAGTGCACCCTCGCAAGACCTTAAAAGAAAGCCCCTGCCGCTTAGGTTGCAGGGGTTTTTTTCGCCAAGTTTCTACCCAAAACACCCCGCCATATTATGGTAAAATCGCTTGCCATCTCTTTCGTTGAAAAGCGGGGGGAATCTTTAGAATCTCACGATACTTAGCAACAGTCCGTCGCGCCACATTGATTCCCTCTTGTTTTAAAAATTGTGCGATACAATCATCCGAAAGAGGTTTTTGCGGATTTTCCTTTGAAACCAGCGACTGAATTCTGTGGCGGATAGTGGTAGACGCATAGCTGATGCCGCTTGCTCCTTCGAGGGAAGAGTTGAAAAAATATTTCAGCTCAAAAACTCCCCTGGGTGTAGAAATATATTTATTATTCGTGACACGGCTGATGGTGCTCTCGTGAAGCTCCACACTTTCCGCAACGTCTCTCAGCACCAAAGGTTTGAGGTGCGCAATGCCATGGTTAAAAAAATCTTCCTGTTTTCGAACAATTTCTTGGGAAACGCGGATAAGGGTGGTTGCCCGTTGGTGGAGCGCCTTGATCAACCAATTTGCATGGGCAAAGCGTTCTGCAAGATACTTTTTTCCCTCTTTTTCTTTCAGATTTTCTTTGATAACGGTATAATAGGGAAAGTCCAATAAAACTTTCGGCATTGTTTCAGGGTTGAGGTCGACTGCCCATTCTCCTGTTGCTTCATCTTGGAGCATAAAAACCTCTGGGATAACCATAGAGGAAGTATTTTTTTCGAAGATAAGCCCAGGTTTTGGGTTTAAAGACCTGATTCCATGGATCATATGGGCTAATTCAGATTCTGAAACGTGGCATTTACGCTTTAAACTGTTGAGATCACCTTTGGCAAGGGTATCTAAATGATCCAGCAATATCAGGAAAGACGGAGATAAAATTTGCTTGTCTTCCAGCTGCATCTTCAAACATTCTTTGAGGGTTTGGGTGCACACCCCTGCTGGTTCAAACTGTTGTAAATCTTTAAGGATGCCTTCTACATAAGCCAGGGATGTCCCCAGTTGATGGGCAATTTCTTCCAGATCTCCCTCAAAATAACCCGTTGGTTGGACATATCCCAACAGATACGTTCCAGCTAAGCGTTTTACAGGGTCTAAGAAATCGCTGTTGACTTGGTTTAAAAGATGTTCTCGTAATGACAGAGGGTTTGCAGGTATCAGCGTTTCTAACCATTCTTCCTGATCAAGGCTTGAGGTTTGACCCGCTGGCCCCTGTTTTTCTGATTTGCCATAAAATTCTTGAAAGTTCGCCAAAAAATTTGGATCTTCAGAAGAACTTGTAGAATCTTCATATTTTTCTTCTTGAAGCATCAGCAACGGATTGTCTGCCAGCTGTTCCATTAAAAAAGACTCGAGCTCTTGGTGCGAAAATTGCAAGAGCTTGATAGCCTGCTGCAATTGGGGTGTCATAACCAGCGAAGTCGAAGACTGCAAGCGTAAGTGTTGATCAAGCCCCATGTTTGTACCCTACAAAAAATTCTAAAAAAATTTAATTTTTGTTGTTTTTAAAAGCGTTTCTCCAGTAAAAAAGGAAAAGATAAAGAACGTCTTAAAGCCAAAAAAGCTGTTTGTTTTTTGAAGCTGAATTCCCCTTTGCTTTTTGCTTAAAAATGGTTATCTTAGGGAAAAAGTTCGAGGGAAGATGGGTTATGAACGCTTTTAGATTTTTAGTACGCTCAATAATTTTTTTGGGGCTGGTTTGCGGACTGTGCGTTTTCTTGTTCCCCTATCTCAAAGTATTTGCTTTTGCAAACTTATTTTTAAACGGGGTTATTTTATCTGCTTTTGGCGCAGGTGCCCTTTATATTTTGTGGAAGCTTTTTAATGTAACCCGAGAAATACGGTTGCTGAGAACGTTTTCTAGTGATTTCCCAGATCTGAGCAATGTTTTACAAGATCGCATGGAAAAAACAAAATTACTTCGGTCGCTTTTTCGGGCCCTTGAAGGCTCCAAAGCACTCACCTCATCCCAAGAAACCATGGTCAGCGAACGGGTAGAAAGCTCCCTGGAAAGTGATCGCGAGGTAACGCGTTATTTGATGGGGTTATTGATTTTTTTGGGGCTCTTGGGAACGTTTTGGGGACTTTCCAAAACCATCGCAGCGCTTTCCCATGTCATTTCGAACTTACAAACAACCAACACGTCCGTCCCTGATTTTTTTGAAGCTTTAAAAGAAAGCCTTAAAAGCCCATTGGGAGGGATGGGAACTGCTTTTAGCACGTCCTTTTTTGGGTTATCAGGTTCTTTAATTTTAGGGTTTCTAGACCTTCAGCTAGGGCGCGCTTCTCAGTTTCTCTTGAGATGCCTGGAAGATGAGATGAAGAGCTTTTCTGTTACCTCTTTGGGGCAAGCGGTTCCCCTCCAGGGAGAACCAACTTTAGCTTATGTGCATTCTTTTTGGCAGTACTTAGGGGAACATATGGAAAGCCTCCAAAAGATGATCAGCCGAAACCAAGACATGGAGCATAACACCCAAGAAATCCTTGTTATGTTGTCAGAAAAATTATCTAAACTCACAGACCAGATGCGCACTGAACAAGCGTTGATGATGAAAATTGGGGAAGCCCAAATGCACCTTCAACACGTTTTGAAAGATGTGAGTCAAGGGATTATGACCCACGGGATCCCCCTTGACGAAAATACAAAAAGCCACATTCGTAACATTGATGTCGTATGTGAAAAATTGCTGAAAGACCTTGGCGCGCAACATAAAGAGCTGTTGACAGATGTCAAACAGGAGGTTCGTCTTTTAACACAGACTATTGGTCACTCTATTGAGTTTCATCAAGCGTAATAGGCAATTTTTTTTAATTATTATGATAGAAAGAACAGGAAGCAGTGAATTTGTTAGACAGGGTATGTTACACACAAAATTTTTTTAATTTACTTGGGTTGATTTTTATCTCTTTTTTTGTGGCTGCTTGTGAGCAGGAAAAAAAAGGCGAGACTTGGGTCGTTGGGGTTTCAGCAGATAACCCGCCGTTTGTTTTTGTAGATACTCAAAAAGGCGGTCATATCGCTGGGTTTGAGGTAGAACTTATGGAAGCCATAGGTCAAGAAGCAGGTAAAAAAGTTGAATTTCGCGACATGGATTTTGGAAGCTTGATTGCGTCTCTTCAATCTAAACGCATTGACATGTCTATTGCTGCCATTGAAATAACACCTGAGCGTGAAAAAAACCTTTCTTTTTCAGAAAATTATCATCAGGCGATGACGGTTTTGGTCAGCAGAAAAGCAAACCCACTTCAAGGAGAAATTCCTTGGGAAGGCATGAAAATTGGGACCCAACTGGGCTCTGCTCACGAAGCCTACATCAAAACTATTGGGGTTAAATACCCAAATTTAAAGCGGATTTCTTACAATCGCGTCAATGAGATGATACAAGATCTGAGCAACGGACGCTTGAATGGTTTCTTGGTAGAAAAACCAGTTGCAGAGCGTCTTATAAGCCAATATCCTTTTGCGCAATTCATACTTCCCTCTCTCAAAAATTTTTATGGCGTTGCATTCCCCAAAGACTCTTCTCTTGTTCTAGCTGTTAACCAAGTGCTTAAAAGGCTTAAAAAAAATGGGGCTCTCGAGAATCTCAAGAAAAAATGGGATATTTAAGGTTTTATGCAGCTTCAGTTTAGTTTGGTCTGGCCCTCTCTTCCTTATATTTTAGGGGGTTTAAAGGTTACGCTTTTTTATGCATCAACTTCTTTGGTTCTAGGCGTTTTGTGGGGCTTTGGTTTAACCGCTATGAAGCTTGCACCATGGGTGGGGGTGCGGGCGTTTGCCGTCATCTATACCTCTATTTTTAGGGGAACGCCACTTATCCTGCAATTGGGGCTTTTATATTACGCTACCCAGGGGCTTATAGGCTATGATATCCCCATTTGGCAAGCGGGCGTCTTGGCGTTTTCTCTCAATTCTGCGGCTTACGTCTCAGAAATTATCAAGGGAGGTATTCAGGCTATTGACCCTGGGCAAAAAGAAGCCGCGTTTTCCCTTGGCATTCCTTATTTTTATACCCTGCGGGATATTATTTTACCCCAAGCATTCCGAAACACCCTCCCTGCCCTTGTGAATGAAGCCATTGATTTGCTGAAGGAATCTGCCCTGGTTTCAACCATTACAGAAACAGACCTCATGCGCCGCGCAACCATTGTTGCAGCGGAACAGCATTTATATTTTGAGCCGTTTTTGATTGTGGGCGCTATCTATTATCTCCTCGTGCTTTTGTTAAGTTTTTTCGCAAAAATTTTGGAAAGGCGGTTGAAGCTTAAATGAACATTCGCTTAGAAGCTATTTCAAAATCGTTCCAAGGTCAGGTCGTGCTGCATCCTCTTTCGGGAGAGATTCTTCCAGGGGAAGTCTTAGTGCTGATAGGCCCTTCCGGTTCAGGAAAAACCACGTTATTGCGGTGTTTAAATGGTATTGAGACCCCTGACGCAGGATGCATTTATCTAGATGGTGTTGCCGTTCGACCTTCACAATGGCTTACCTATCGGCAACGGATTGGGATTTTGTTTCAGCATTTTCAGCTGTTCCCCCATCTCTCTATTCTTGAAAACATCACCTACGCCCCCGTACGGGTAAAAAAAATAGCGCCAGAAGCAGCCAAGGCAGCGGCCCATCATCTGCTGGAAAACGTAGGCCTTCGGGGCAAAGATACTGCTTTTCCCCATCAACTCTCAGGTGGTGAGAAACAACGGGTGGCGATTGCCAGAGCTTTGGCGATGGAGCCCGAAGTTTTGCTCTTTGACGAGCCAACCTCTGCCCTTGATCCAGAACGTGTCGGAGAAGTTTTGGAGGTGATACGGGGCCTTGTCCACACAGGTATTACCATGGTCATCTCCACCCATGAAATGGCATTTGCTCAGCAAATTGCAAACCATGTTTGGTTTTTGGACAAAGGAGAGCTTGTTGAAAAACGTGAAGCTTCTGCTTTTTTTAAAAGCCCCAATTCACCCAGGGCTCAACAGTTTTTAAGTCGGGTTTATGCAAGGTAAAGATAAACTTTTAGCGTGGTTTAAGTGGATAGATAGCGTTCGTAAAGTGGCTGTACAGCCTATTTGGTTAGGTGCTCTGGCTGTTGCTTTGGCCTATAGCTTGGCATTTTATGAATTTTTATCAGGGAGGCTACCGCAAACGGCTTCCTCTGAAAGCGAAGCTTTAGAAACTCTCGCACCCCAGCCTGAGGACACCTTAACCGGTGAAGCGGATCCGGGCCCATGGAACGAAACCCTCACCATTAAAGAGGGTGATACCTTCATGGGTGTGCTGGTGCGCCTTGGAATTAACCCCGCCCAATCCTATGAAATGATTCAAGCCCTCAAACGTTTTTTTGACCCACGAGAGCTTAAAGTTGAGCAAGAAATTGAGGTAACCTACGCAGCTGCCCCCTCAAATGCTTGCAACGAAAACAACAAGCCGCCTAATCCCCAGCCCACATCTTCCAAAGCTTATGATTTGCTAGAAGTTTCTTTAAGGCCTGAGATTGGATCTCGCTTGCGCGTGACGCGCCAGAAAAATGGTTCTTTTGAAGCTGTCAAAGAGGCAATTCAATTAAAAAAACAACAAACGCTTGTGGAAGGATCTATTTCTGTAAGCCTTTACCGAGACGCATTAAAAGAAGGCGCATCTCCCCAAGTGTTGCATGAAATGATCCGTGCTTTCAGCTATGACGTTAACTTTCAGCTTGATTTTCAGCCAGGCGATCTATTCACGCTTTATTACGATACGTGGGTAGATGAGGAAACTGGGCAATCACAATCAGGAAAATTATTGGGCGCCACCCTAACTTTGAGTGGAAAAATTTATCAAATTTACCGTTATAGAACAACCTATGGCGAAGAATTTTATAACGAACATGGCGCATCTGTAAGGAAAGATCTCCTCAAAACACCCATTGATGGCGCGCGACTTTCTTCTGCTTTTGGAAAGCGGCACCATCCCATCCTCGGATATACAAAAATGCATAAAGGCGTTGATTTTGCAGCTCCAAGGGGAACCCCCATCATGGCAGCAGGACGCGGCATCGTGGAGCGTGCGTCCGCTTACGGCTCTTATGGGAATTACATTCTCATTCGCCACGATGCCTCCGTTTATAAAACAGCCTATGCCCACCTCAGCCGCTATGCCAAAGGCATGCGAAAAGGAAAACGCGTTAAGCAAGGGGAGATCATTGGATATGTTGGAACAACAGGGCGCTCATCCGGACCTCACCTCCATTTTGAAGTGATCAAACAAGGCCAACAGATCAACCCTCAATCTGTAAAACTGTTACCTGGCCAAAGCCTTCAAGGTGCTGAGCTGAAAAAATTCAAACAGCATATTCAAACCATGCTCAAGACATTTTCAAAACGCAATACGTAATTCGCGGTGCCAGCTCTTTCGGATCTATTTCAGCTCAAGTTCGAAAACAGCTGGTTATAAAGCTCTAGACCCCCGGCTTTCTGTTAACCAATCCAGTTAACGACCCGCTCTCGTACGTCCATATGAATGAAACGGTCACGACGTCCTGGATAATAGCCAACGCCACCCCCTTTCAAAGCACATACAGCTTTGTGCGCATAGCCAAGGGCGACACCTCTGAATTGTAAATCTACAGCGGCACCTTCCATATGCAAACTTCGGGAAGCAACTTTTCGGCTCTGCCGGCGCAACATTTTGTTGGTTGAGCAAGAACGAAACCCACAAACAACATCAAACGCCTTTGTGTAAGAAAGCTTTCGCTGAAGCTTGTAGAGAAGATCTAATAAATTAAGATTAATGGATTTCACTTCTTGGGTACGGTGATCCCTAAAAAAAGTATTAATAGTTTTGAGGGAACCAGATAAATAACGTCCTTCTATCCAGTAAGGCTCATGAAAAAACTCACCTGTATGAACATTATAAAGGTTTAATTTTCGTTCTCCCGTAAACAATTTTTTAGGAAGCAAAATCCCCGCTGCAGATCTAGGAAGTAATAACGTAGAGCAAAGAGCTGTTGCCCCTATCCCCAAAAATTGGCGCCTAGACACTGAAGAATCTATCATGTTTCCTCTTTGTTTTTGTTCGCTTCAGCCACAAGGTATCTAAAAAAAAAAATCAACACAAGGGGGTTATGAAAAATTTTTCAAACACCTCAAAAATTCAAACGCTTTTTATGTAAAATTTTAGTAAAAATAAAAATATTGACTTTTCGTTATGGAAAATGATTCTTAGCAGAAAGTTGGAGCTCCCAAACTATCAGCACGACAATAGTTTAAAGGCGCCCTCCCAAAGCATGAGCTCTATAAAAAACAAAATAAACCACCTTAAGGTTAAAACTGGAAAGAAACTTACGTGTTTTTTCGATGGCATTTATCTGATTCAAAAAAAAACCTGACGCTTAATAAACAAAAAGAAATGGAAGCGAAGTTATTTATAAAAAATTATGAATTATTTTTTTTTAATTGGATTTATTGTGTTTTTATTTTACACTTTTTCAAAATTAAGCAATTGACCATCTCTTTCAGCGGTTTTTGGGCCGTTAAGCTTGGAGTTCTGCAGTGCGGTCTGGTGCACTCAATCTGCCTATTTGGGAAGCCACTCACGGTTTTTAACCTATTCCTTACGTAATAAGTACTAAAATAAAATTTATCTCAAATAGAGACAGGAGAAGTTTTTTATGGGACGTATTTTGATGGTTGATGACGAGAAAGATATGTCTCTTTTAGTTCAACAACGATTTCGTCGACACATTCAAGAAGGCATTTTCGATTTTTTCTTTGCTCAAAACGGCTTTGAAGCCCTTAAAATCATAGAAGAACAACCACCGATTGATGTGTTGGTAACAGACATCCATATGCCTGGAATGGATGGATTAACGCTTATAGATAAAGTTTCTGCATATTCCCCCCAAACCCGGAGTATCGTTTTATCTGCTTATGATGATTTGTTAAATCTTAGAAAAGCCATGAATTATGGCGCTTTTGATTTTATTTCAAAGCCCATCAACATGACAGAGCTGGAAGAAACCATTCTTAGGAGCCTTCGAAAAAGCAAGCTTAAAAATTTTAGCTATTTTGCACCGGCTGTTTTAAATCTTTCCCAAGATGATAAAAGCATTTTAGATTTTTTAAAAAATGCGGGCTTTAAGCATCAGGCAAGCCCTCCTTTTTATACAGACCAAGAACCCATAGACCCTATAGAAGACGTTCCTTTTTACATTAATTTGCTTTTTGATCCACAAGAAACCCCCGTTATCGTAGATTTATTAACGGTCAAAGAGGGATTTGTGTTGCTGTTGATAGCCGTCACTCATCCCCTCGTTCCCTTTACCTCTATTTTAAAAATTCGAGAAATTTTAAAAATGTTGTCCCTGATTGCTGCTAATGCCCAAACATGGGTTCAATATCTACAAGCGTATCAACGGGCTTTTCCTTTTCAAGGCTTTTCGTTTGCAAAATGCCTCATTACCCCTAAGGGAGATCAGCTTGATTCCATTTGTTCAGAAACTGAAGGAAACTTTTTTATAGGAACAGCTAAAAAAGAAAAACTGGCAGGAAGCCATGCTCTTTCCGAAATAGCAACGCTGATTTCCTTTGAAAAAGAATCAGGAAAACAACCCATTCCTCTTATTTCTCTTAAAAAAAGAGAAACCTTTTTCTAACAACAGTCTTATGATTATAACCCCATAAAAAAAATATTGTAACTTCAGTGGAAATAGAGATAATAAGCCCCGTTGTTCTTTAATTTTCCATTAGGTAGCTGAATTTTTTGAAGCAAACACGTCTGCCTTACGGTTACACGTTATGTACGTTTGAGGTTCTCTCCAGCACGATGGATGAGGCTTCTCTTTTAGCACAACAAAATTTTCCAGACCGCACCTTAGTGGTTGCCAATCGCCAAACCAATGCTAGGGGAAGGCGGGGACGCTCTTGGTTTTCTCCCCAAGGCAATCTCTCCCTTTCACTCCTTTTAAGGCCTCGCATTGAACCATCAGGCTGTTTTGCATACGCTTTTATTTTTGCCCTCGCGATGGGGAAAACTTTGGCAAATATACTGCCGCCGGGGGGTTTCATTTCTTATAAATGGCCAAATGACCTTTATATAAACGATTTTAAAGTGGGTGGCATTCTGCTGGAATCTGAGGTGGATGCGCAAACAAGCACTTTAAGATGGTTGATAGGTGGCGTGGGCGTAAATTTGATAAACAGTCCACTGGAAGCACCCTACCCTGTTATCTCCCTGAAACAACTGGGGGTGGATGTTCTTGCTTCAGAGATGCTGTCTCCTTTTTGCATTGCCTTTCATCACCTTGAAACATTATTTCAGGAAAGGGGGTTTTGTGCGATTCGAGAACTTTGGATTGAACAAGCCTACGGTTTAGGACAGTTAGTAAAAATTAATAGTGGTTCTGATTTTCCAGAAGAGGGCATTTTTCAGGATATTGATTCAGAAGGCGCCATGGTCTTGCGGATGCTTTCCGGTGAACGCAAGCGCATTTTAACAGGAGACGTAAGTCTTATATCCCCTAAAAAGGGGTAAGCCATTTCTACGCCTTGCCTTCTGGAAGAAGCAGTTTTATAGTCTATTTATAAAAACCAAGGTTTGCGAAAAAGAAGGTTAAAGGAGGTTGGCTGTCTGTGCTTGAGTCTCTTTCTATTCGCGCTTTTCGCTTGATCCCCTCTTTAGACCTTTACGTCCACACGGGGCTCACCATTCTTTCAGGGGAGACAGGTGCAGGGAAGTCTATCTTGCTTGAAGCCCTTGGGCTGGCCCTGGGAGAACGCGCCGAAAGCAACATGATTCGAGAAGAAGCTCAGGAAGCTTGCATAACTGCGGTGTTCACACCCCCCAAAAGCCACGCCATTTGGGCTTTTTTGCAGGAGCAGGGCCTAGACGCAACAGAGGCTGAGCCCCTTATCCTCAAGCGCATCCTTAAAAAAGACGGGGGGAGCCGTTCGTTTTTTCAAGATCAACCCGCCACCCTCCAACGGTTACGTCAAATTGGAAGCTTTTTGATTGATATCCACGGGCAATTTGACCGCATATTGGTTGTCTCAGATCAAACCCGCTTTTTAGATCGCTATGGGAATTGTCAAGACATCCAAGCCAGAACCGCTGAAACCTATGCTTGTTGGAAGCAAGCCGTGGAAGATTATGAACGTTTACGTCAACAACAAAACCATGCCGGGCAACAAAAAGCTTTTTTGGTCTATTGCCTGGAAGAGCTTCAACAAGCAGCCCCTTTTCCTTCTGGAGAAGAAGAAGCCCTCTTACAGAAACGGCAACAGATCCAACAGCAAGGAAAATCCGTTGAAACCCTTCAAGAGCTCTCTCGACTTCTTGAGGAGCCAGGCGGACTGCAACACCTGCTTTCCCAATTTCAGCGCCAAGCCCAACGCTTGGCTTCTTTTGCGGGCAAAGAAGCTGCCGCCCTCCAAAAGGCTTCTGAAAGCCTCTTCATTGAGCTGGAGGAAACAGAACAAGCCTTAACTGCTTTTCGTCATCACCTTCAAGAAGATGCATCTCTGTCGGTTGAAACGTTAGATGATCGGCTGCACACCCTGCGCGCTCTTGCCAAAAAGCACCAGGTTTCCGTCCAAGCCCTGGGGGAGGTTCAAGAAACGTTTCGGGCTCAGCTTCATCTGCTCGAAGATAGCGCTTTTCAGGAAGCGGCGCTCCGCCAGGCCATTGAACAAACAAAGCTTGTCTATGAAGAACAGGCCACGTTACTCTACCAGAAACGTTTGGAAGCAGCCCGGCGGCTTGAAGCCAATGTCCAGCAACAGCTTCCAGAGCTTAAGCTTTCCCAAGCTTCTTTCTTCATTCAAGATGCGGCGCTGCCGGAAGAGCAGTATGGCCCCCAAGGGATGCATCGGTTTAGTTTTTGGATCCAAACCAACCAAGGCTCTCCACCAGGGATGCTACACCAGGTGGCCTCAGGGGGGGAGCTGTCCCGTTTTCTGCTCATCTTAAAAAGCGCTTTGATGAGCTGTCAGGACACGGGCACCCTCATCTTTGATGAAATTGAAAGCGGCACAGGCGGCGCCGTGGCCCAAGCTATCGGTGCCAAGCTGAAAGAGCTTTCCAAATCAACCCAGGTGCTAGCCATCACCCACTCCCCCCAAATTGCGGTTTATGCAGACCAACATTGGAAGATTGAAAAAAAATTGCTGGAGGGAACAACCGTTTACACTGAGGTTGTCCCCTTATCCCAAGAAGCTCATATAGAAGAGGTCTCCCGAATGCTTTCAGGAGAAACCATCACCTCTGCTGCTCGCGCTGCCGCCTTAGATTTAAAACAAGGCGCTTTGGGGGAACGCAGCGCCAGCTAACCCTTTTGGAAGAAGACCTCTTCTACATCCTTCCCAAAACCAATGAAGCTGAGTGCTTCTCGCAGCGAGCGGATGCTGCGTGGGCCATAGTCGTTACCTCCATGGGGAACATGGGTGCCTCCAATCGTTTGACCATTCCATTGCAACCTCCGGTGAGATCCACCTCCTTGGTTGCGTAAAATTTCACCACCTAGGGAATTCCAAAGGGTTTTGAAAGCATCAAAGCTTACATTTTGGGGATTAGCGCTGAAAATAGCTTCGTGGGTTTGAAGGTGCTTCCCCTTCAACTGAAGCTGTTGTGGGCTTGTTGGCTGCTCAGACTGGAGAGATGGAGGTTTTTTAACAGCAGCAACTACTTTTGTTGGGGAAGCAGGCTCTTGTTTTTGTGGGATCTGCTTTTGGACAAGCTCAGTTAGATCGGGTTTATTTTCTTCTTGCGCCACGGCTTGGTGCGTCTCTATCGCGACCTCAACCAGCTGTGCTTCAACGTTTATTCTAGGTTCTCCAGTTGAAAGATTTTTGAGTCCAATTTCAGACTCTGATTCGCCTGAAGCCCCCGGGATTGTTACTAGAACCTGGGAAGGATCTTTCAAAAAATCAGGAATCTCAAGGGGAGGAATCTTCTTTTTCCCGGAAGGAACCCCCATTATTTCTTGGTGTTCAAAAGAGGTCATTGGGAATTTTTGTTTAAACTTATGAAACCCAGCATAACAAGAGATTGGGAAACTTGCTAAAGCCACATGTTCCTTATATAGAGAAACATCTTGATATTTAAAAACATATTCTCGTAATCCTTCTAAAGCTGCTGTCCTATCCAAAATCTTTGGGTGGAGGGAAGGAGATGCTGCAATCAAACGTTTTATATCGTCAGGTAATTTTTGCAAATTTGTTAGAGATAAAAAGTCTGTAATGATCTCACTCCACGCATCATGCACATCAAAATCTATAGAAGAATGCAACTTTCTTAGCTCCCTCTTAAGGTTTTCAATCGCTGGCTGGTTTCCATCTAAAGACGCGTCGTCTTGTCGACTTACCAATGCTGCAGGAAGAAGAGCCTCTCTATCTCTATTCATCACTTTCTCAAAGATAGGTTTAAACTCTGCTCTATGTTTGCCAACAAAATCAAGAACCTGTTCTCTCTCCATTTTTGTACTAGATCCATTTTTCGGATCAAACGTGAATGCAGCTATACGGATATTATCAGTCTTTTCTTTACTTTTATTTTGGATTTCTTTAGCTCGTTTGCAAAATATTTTTTGAACTGCTAAATCTTGGAGCCGCTTTTTTAAAATTTCTGAGATTAATTCTCCAAATGATCTACTGCCTTGCTCTATTTCTCCAATGCTTCCTTTCAAATCTTCCCAATAAGAGATTTCTTTTTGACGAAATTCATCAATAGTCAGCTCTTGCGAACCAGTCAAAATTACCGTTTTTGAAGACCCGGGAAAATTATCTTGTTTTTTTTCGATGTTATCCAACGCGTCTTCTATGTGTTCT
>JBOFKH010000018.1:0-2705 GCA_051657225.1 Alphaproteobacteria bacterium | reverse complement strand
TGTGCACCATGATTGGGTCTGACAGAAAATATGGCGGATTTTCTGATTATGCAGCAGCCAAGCAAGGCTGTGGCGCTGGTGGAAGACGGGATGCTGTTTTAGAGGCGGGTCAATCAGATCCAAGGTTCATGAAAATGCTGGGCTCCGAGTTCAATTTGGCGTGGAATGCGATTCAAGAAAATGCTTTCTTGAAGTCTGATCGTAAATTGGCTGAATTTTTCATGTCCATTTCTGGAACAATTCTTTCCAAACGTCATGAAGATGGCATGCTTTTATCAAGTAAACCCTCCCTTGCTGATAAGCAAGGACTGCTTTCAACCCTTTTAATGGGTGGTAAAACCCAAGTCTATCGCTGCCAAGATCTCTCAAAAGATCCGAAATGTCTTCATGTTGAATCAGAGTGGATGGAAATTGATCTAGCGTCTTCTTTTGTGGCGCGTGTCAAAGAGATGCTCCTTTCCATCCAGCAAAAAATTTACGAAGATTCGCCGTTGAACAATGCGGAAAAGGCGTTTTTGGGTTCAACAAGGCTTCCTTTTTATAAAATTCTCAATGTTGCGACGGCGTATCGTCGAGGGATGGCGCCGCTGGATATATTAGATTATAGCGAGCTAGCTGCAACGGATATTGTCTTTCAATATTTGTCAGAAATCTTAGACGTTATTCATGAAAGCGCCGCTCACTTAAAAACAACCCAGGTAGATCCGACACAAATTCGTCATTTTCAAGAGGGAATCGGGATCGCGCGCCAGCGTATTGCGGAGCGACGCATGGGGACATTCAAGCAAATTGAGCAAGTTTTGGCCATCATCCGAAAAACAGAGCTTCTTGAAAAGACACTCGCTGTGAAGCTCGGTATCCTTTCAGAGGATGGCATCTGATGACGTTTACCCTTGTGACTTATGGTGCTGGAGAGCTTCTTGAAGTTTTGTTTAATGCGATGGCCGTTCTTTTGAATGGAAAGAGCGGAACCCTTTTTCAGCCGTTGGCTCGCCTTGGGTTAATGACGGGCTTGGTCATGGCGACCCTTTCTGCCATCGGCGGGCAGCAAGCTCACTTAATCACGCGATGGATGTTGCCGTTTTACCTGATGCTCACGCTTTTTCTAGGGCCAACCTGCACGGTTTCAATTAAAGATCCAACATCAAGGCAGCCTCCTTTTCGTGTAGAGCATGTCCCATGGGGGCTTGGAGCTGTTGCTGGAACCTTGAGTAAACTCGGAGATAGTTTGACCCGAAATTTAGAGCGTATCTTCGCGCTTCCAGACGACCTTGCTTACCATAAGACAGGGGCGATGCTTGCTTCTCAGCTCATCGCGCAGGCGCAGCATTTCCACATCATCAACGTAGAGCTCTCGGAAACGTTGAGGGAGTTCGTCAATCAATGTGTTGTCTATGATGCTTTGTTGGGTAGAAAATATACGCTTCAAGATCTCAAACAAAGTAGCAACCTTTGGGAATTAGTCACACAAAACCCGTCCCCGTCTCGATCCTTTGTTTTTAAAAATCCTGGGAAAGACTCTAAAACAGAGCTTTGTACGTGTAAAGAAGGGGTTGCAAAACTAAAGCCTTATCTGGAGCGTGAAGTTCAAACGGCTTTTCAAATTTTTGGAGATAAAATATTTGGACGCCGGGAGGGACTCCTCAAAGGGGGGGCCTCGTATCTCAATCCGTCTGAGCAGCTGAAGCAATTTTTGCCGCTTGCATTTGGGTATATGGCGAAAATGTCAAAAAACGCAACGGACCTGATGAAGCAACAGATGATGATCTACGCAGTTGTTGACGCGACCCAGCATAAATCAGAGGCCCTTGGCAATGCGCCTAATTTTGCTATTCGCAGAGCCTATCTCCAACAAAGGGCCCAAGAAGAAACGTTGGCAGGGATTGCAGGTCAAAAACTGTTAGCGGTTAAAAATGTGTTAGAAGCTTTAATCTATGCATCCTTCATCTTTCTGGTGCCGATGGTGCTTGTTCCTGCTGGATGGCGTTATCTTTTAAGGTGGTCGGGGCTTGTTTTATGGATTCAGCTTTGGGCGCCTCTTTATGCTGTTTTGAATTTTATCATGAATGTTTCAGCAAAGAGTCGTGGTCTTGGGATGCTGACCCTTGGGGATGGAACCGGCATCGCCCTAGCCAATTCCGTAGGATTTACCAATTTGCATGCGGATATGGCAGCCCAAGCTGGTTTTTTAAGTCTGGCTGTAGGTTCGCTTGCCTATGGATTGATCCAAGGTGGCGTTTCCGGAGTTGTACACCTTGCTAATCATCTCCAAGGTCCTGCAACATCCTCAGCTGCCAGAGCAACTGAAGATATGCTATCTGGAAATTACAGTTTCGGGAACCTTTCAGAAGGGACAGTGCAAGCTTATAATGCCAATATGGGGCAACAGCTGCTATCTCCAAGCTATACCTCTGGATCCTTTGCCCAACATGATGGTGTTGTAAGCCGAGTTACAAGCGTAGAGGGTAGCCACCTTGTGAATATTGCAAGCTCATCACTCAGATCCTCGATTAATTGGTCAGAGAGTCTCTCCGGCGCTTATACAGATCAAGCTGTACGCTCAACCCAGGCCGCAACATCCCAGCTGTCAGCAGCTGGAGAGTCCGAAGGTGAAGCGTTGAAGCAATTTTCGGATTTCAGCAAACACCAAGCAACGCAAATAGCCTCTAGCCACGGGGATGCTGTTTCTATCAGTGCACAAGAAA
>JBOFKH010000017.1:0-1252 GCA_051657225.1 Alphaproteobacteria bacterium | reverse complement strand
CAGTACCCAACGCCTACAGTAAGGCCAGCGAACTGGCCTGATTTATTTCTTAACACCCCTGGCTGATGCTAATTTCTTACCATCAATGTTCCAAGATTGAGTAGTGTTACTGGGTTTGTCATTCCGGCGAGCGCCATTGAACTCTGTCTCTCTGTTAATGTAACGCCGTTTACCTTGGGCAAACTGGCGACGCATTTCAGGCGAGGCATCTTTATTGTCAATGGTTTCATTAATAGACGACAAGGTTTTAAACTTCTTTTCGCTATACTCTTTCGAGCGTGTACCGATAAGGCGTTTATCCTTTGCGTGTCTGCGCTGGCTTGGTGAATGCTTAGTCTTTGGTTTAGTCCCTTTCGGAACCTCAATATTAAACTGAGCAGCCAGCTTTTTAATTTGGTCTGACATTTTCTTTCCCTTTTCCAATTCATGACGGTAAGGAATCAGGTCTTGATATCCTGGTTGCCTTTCCTCAATCATTGTTAAACCGTGCGGGTAACGCTGGTAAATAAAGGGGAGACTGTTTTGTAACCTTTCAATCCTGGCTCTTGCCTCGTTCACATTACTCTTTTCAGAGGATGCAATAAGAACCCGAGCCCTTTTCAGGAGTCGAGTTTTTGTTTCGGGACATTTGCAATTCTCTATCTGAATTGATAAGAGAACCATTTGATTTTTTAGTACGTCCTTATTTTTCATTTTTAGTACCAGATTTGATACCTTGTGAGTATCTTAAAGGATTCTCAAACAGGAAAACCCTTTAAGATAGCCAATCATTTGTCAGACGATTGGCCAATCTTTATCGAGCAGGCACGGAAAATCATTTTCCACTGTATACGGATGCCAAGCCTTATTTAAAGCTCGATACAGACCTAACATCGAGAAATATCACTTGTTTGATTCAATACAAGACGCGGGACAGGGTGACGTTTAAGCGCCAATGTCTGCAATCTTGCAGGGTGAACCAAACGGATATAACTTACCCGTTAATGGTCTGACAGTTTCCCCCAGTTACGCGATGGAAGGCGGGGACGGTCTCTGATTCCGCTCGGTTGTACCTCTAAAAGTTGGGGAAAGGGAATAATCCCACGTCCCAAGCTAATAGACTCTCTCCCCCCTTAGCCCTTGTCGTGTACCTGTATATTTGCGCAAGCATCACGACCCTCACCGGCCTTTTTTCTGGTTCTGAACGTACCTTTTTTGAGTACGCCAAAGGGGAACCCGACAAGCGCCAATAAACATTGCTTGTCACCCTGTC
>JBOFKH010000016.1:0-1938 GCA_051657225.1 Alphaproteobacteria bacterium | reverse complement strand
AAGATGTTGGCAGATGCCACGACAGACCAGCTGTTGGGGGTTCACGTGATTGGCCCTGATGCCGGAACGTTGATTGCTGAGGCGGTCATGGCCATCGAATTTGGCGCATCTTCAGAGGATTTGGCGAGGACCTGCCATGCTCACCCAACTCTCTCAGAAGCCATGAAAGAAGCGGCGCTCGCGGTGGATGCTCGCGCACTGCACAGTTGAGTTTTTTTCATAAAAAGATGACATTGAACAGACGCAGCGCTTGCTTGACGGTTTAGACTGCCCTATAGTGATGTATCTTTGAAGAAAATCCGAGTTAGTGAGCGTTTTCTTGTTTGTGTCGTCAGCTTCATCGCCTTTAGTTTTTCTAAAAAAACGCCATCGCCGGGAATTTTTCCTGCGGGGGTTGGGGCAGCTGATGATCGCCATTTCCCTTTGCATCTTGGCGTTTTTGCTGGGATCAATCTTAAAAAATGGTTACACCGCTTTCTTCCAAACACAGCTTGACATTCCTCTACATCAAGAGCTGATGGAAAAGAATGCTTGCCATCTGAATCGGGAAGATCTGCTTCCCTTTGCGTTAGCGCAGGGGTTTCCCTTTCTGCAGACTTCTGGTGAGCAAAAATTGTTGCGATATGCTACCAGCTGGGGAGCACACCGCAAGCTTCAAGATCACCTCGAACAAGCCTGTACCATTCCTGGAAGCGTTTCGCGCCTTTGGGTTCCCGTTCACAGCGATCTAGACCAATTTTACAAAGCGTTTCTTGGGCTCCGCCCTCTTTTTACAGAACAATTTTCTTCTGAGGAGCGTTTGATATTCCAAACGCTCCTAGAGCATCAAACCCTTCGTCTTGGGTGGAATCGTGATTTTTTAACCCGAGGTGATTCCCAAGAACCTGAATTAGCGGGCTTGAAAGGTGCGTTTATGGGCTCTTTTTACACACTTTTAGTGGCGCTTTTGATTGCTTTCCCCCTGGGGGTTGGGGCAGGCATTTACCTCGAAGAATTTGCGCCACGGAACCGGTTTACCTATTGGGCAGAGCTTCATATTAATAATTTGGCAGCGGTTCCTTCCATCCTGTTTGGGCTTTTGGGGCTTATTATTTTTGATAAATTTTTCCAATTCCCTCGTCCTTCTTCTTTGCTGGGAGGGGCAACCCTTGCGCTGATGATGTGTCCTCCGCTGATTGTCATCACGCGGTTGGCGTTGAGGGCAGTTTCACCCCTTTTGCGGGATGCTGCCTATGCTTTAGGAGCTTCAACCGTACAGGTCGTATTCCATCAGGTTTTCCCCATCTCATTTCCTTCTATCTTAAGTGGAACGATGATGGTTTTGGCTCGCATTTTGGGCGAGAGTGCGCCGCTTTTGATGGTTGGTATGGTTGCATTCATTGCGGATATTCCCCAAAATCTAAGCGATCCAGCAACGGTTTTACCTATCCAGATCTTTTCATGGGCCAAAAACTCCCATGTTGGTTTTTTAGAAAAAACGTCTGGCGCCATTTTAGGCCTGCTTATCTTTCTTGTTCTTTTAAACGCCTTGGCGCTCTTCATCCGCCACCGTATGGAGCGTAAACTGACCCCATGACCCAAAGCCCAAACCTTAAAATTTTAACCCAAGATCTCAACCTGTTTTATCAAGGTCGCCAGGCCTTGTTTCACATCAACTTATCCATTTTTGAAAAACAAGTACTCAGCCTGATTGGCCCGTCAGGATGCGGTAAAAGCACGTTTTTGAGATGCCTCAATCGGATGAATGATAAAGCAGAAGGTATTGCAATTTTCGGCAAGATTCTCTTGGATGGAGAGGATATTTACCTGCCTACGGTAGATGTGGTTCAGCTTCGCGCCCGGGTGGGGATGGTGTTTCAAAAACCAAACCCTTTCCCCAAATCTATTTACGACAATGTGGCCTATGGTCCTAGAATTCATGGTCTTGCAAGAAATCGA
>JBOFKH010000015.1:0-4007 GCA_051657225.1 Alphaproteobacteria bacterium | reverse complement strand
TTGCAACGCCAAGCAATTTAATTCTGCCTTTCTTAGAGCAATTGAAATTTGGTAAAGCTGGTATTCGCTCTTGGGTTGGCACCCAAGTGGTTTCTTTGAACTGTGAGGTTGCTAGAAAATTAGGCTTGGAAAGGCCAGAAGGCGCCCTTGTTACCCATCTTATTTCTAAAGGCCCGGGAGATTTAGCAGGACTCAAAAAAGGGGATGTGATTCTTGAAATTAACCAAAAACCAGTCGAAGATGCAGGAATATTTCGATTCAAAATTGCAAGCACACCCCTGAATACGCCTTTAACCCTCTTAATTTTTAGGCAGCATGCCAAGCAACAAATTATCATCCAAACGTCAGAAGCTCCTGCCACACAAACCGAAAACCCGCTCTATATCCGTGGACGCAATGTACTTGAAGGGGCAACTGTCTTGCCAGTTACACCCAGCCTCATCAAAGAAATGGTGCTGCCACCAGAAGCAGAAGGTTTGATCATTTTAGATTTTTCAAAAAATTCAAGAGCCTATGCGGAAGGATTTAGGCGAGGAGATGTGCTGCTACAAATTGAAGGAGAGGCGATTACAAGCACAAAAGAATTGCTGACTTTCTTGGCGAAAAAAAGAGGAAGGATCACCTTTCTTATTTTAAGGGGACGAGAAATTTTTGAACTCCATGTGGAATGAACAATTCCTCGCTTCCCCAGTTTAAACCAAAGGTGCGACTCCGCTGGTGGTGGAATACTCAAAATGGAAATGCTGGTCAGGAAACAAGCGGCTTCGAATGGCATGGGCTGCTTGGGCTGCTTCTGCAAAACCTGTCAAAATCAGTTTAAGCTTGTGAGGGTAGGTTACAATATCTCCAACGCCGTAAACCCCCGACATGCTGGTTTCGCAAGTTGCAGGATTCACCAAAATGCGATTGTCTTCAAAGGCTATTCCCCAGGTGGAAAGGGGCCCAAGCTCCATGGAAAGCCCAAAAAAAGGTAGAAGTATATCTGCGGGCAAACGGACCACCTCCCCAGAAAGAGATTGAACCTGAACCGCCTGAAGTAGGCCGTTAGTCGCATCTCCTTCTAAGCCATAAAGCTGAAAGGGGATAGAAAGCTTAAGGCGACCCTCTGCTGCCCAGGCTTTAAGCCTTGCTTCATTATCAGGGTTCGCGCGAAATTTGGCACGCCTGTGGACCACCGTGACATCAGCCCCTTTTTCAGCCAGGTGAAGGGCCCAATCCACGGCAGAATCTCCTCCCCCGGCAATGACAACCCGTTTCCCGACAAAAGCTTCAGGACGATGCACATGGTAAAAAATGCTTGTTCCCTCAAAGGCTTCAATGGACGCTAAGGGAGGACGATTAGGTCCAAAGGCACCAGCCCCCGCTGCAATCACAACAGCTTTAGCTTTCAGGCACGTGTTGCGGGAGGTTTTGATAAAAAAACCATCTCCTTCAGCCTCTCGGGATAGGGATACAGCCTGTTGACCCAGGTGAAAAATAGGATCAAAGGGAGCTGCTTGCTGGAACAGCTGATCTATCAGCGCTTGCCCACAAATTTTTGGAAAGGCAGGAATATCGTAGATCGGCTTTTCTGGATAAAGGGCAGAGCATTGCCCACCTGGCATATCTAGCGGGTCTATCACCTGGCACCTCAAACGCATCATCCCACATTGGAAAACCGTGAAAAGACCCACAGGTCCAGCTCCAATAATGGCCACATCTGTTGTTTGTATGGCTTCCATGCGCTTATCCTCTAGCTAAATGCCGCCCATACGGGGGCGTGATCGCTGGTTTTATCCCATCCTCGAACGTGCTGATCCACCCCAGCCTCCGCCAGACGATCACAAGCCTGGGGGGATAGCAAGAGATGGTCGATACGCAGGCCATCGCCACGTTCCCACCCCCCTGAGCGATAATCCCACCAGGTAAACACGTTCTTCTCCGGCGCGGGGTCTAAATGAACCTGCAGCGGATCGGTAAAACCTTGGTACACAAGCCCTCGCAGCCATTGCCGCTCTGGGGTTGAGCATAAAATTTTCTCACGCCACGCCTTGGCATCATGGACATCACAATCTCCCGGAGTGATGTTGAAATCCCCTCCTAAAACCAGGGGAACTTCTTGATAAAAAAGGTTGCTCACGTGCTGGGTGAGCGCCTTCATAAAGCGATGTTTCGCTTCATATTTTTCATGCCCTACGGTTTGCCCATTGGGGACATAAATGGATGCCACCTGCACGCCACCTGTGAAAGCTTGGAGGTACCTTGCTTCTTGGCATAAAGGATCCTGGTCTTCAAGGGTTGGCAACCCGCACACAACATCTTCAAGGGTAAATTTCGAAAAGATTGCGACGCCGTTATAAGTTTTCTGACCAAATACTTGGATGTTATAAGGGAGGTGCTCAAACTCTTGGAAAGGGAAAGCCTCATCTTGCACTTTCGTTTCCTGGAATAAGACAACGTCTGGAGCCGCCTCTTCCAACCACTTCAGCACAAGGGGCAAGCGCGCTCGAATCGAATTGACGTTCCAGGTTGCAATTTTCATAGGGTTTAACGTGGGGTGCATCTGCTATAAGGCCTCTTCTGCCTAAACATTAAATCGAAAATGGAAGACATCCCCGTCCCGTACTGGATAGTCCTTCCCTTCTTGGCGCCATTTTCCTGCAGCTTTAGCACCCTGTTCCCCCTGGTGAGCAACATAATCAGCGTAGGAGACCGTTTCTGCACAGATAAAGCCACGTTCAAAATCTGAGTGGATGACACCCGCCGCCTCTGGCGCTTTAGCACCCTGGCGCACCGTCCAGGCCCTGGCCTCTTTAGGACCTACGGTGAAAAAGGTCAAAAGCTCTAGCAAGCGGTACCCTTCCTGGATCACCCGGGACAGCCCCGTTTCTTGAACACCGAGGGCTTCCAAAAAAGCTTGTTGTTCTTCGCTGGAGGGAAGGTTCGCGATTTCTGCTTCAATGGCCGCAGAGATCAGCACCACCGGCGCTGCCTCTTGGCTAGCCAAACCTTGCACCGCTTGGGTCAGCGCATTTCCCCCCATAATTTCGCCTTCTGGCACATTGCAAACATACAAAACGGGCTTGGAGGTAATGAGCTGAAGCTTAGGAAGCAAGGCTCGCTCCTCCCCAGACCAATTCAGCTTTCGAACAGGCAAGCCATCCTGCAAACCCTTTAAGGCTTTTTGGAGCAAGGGCAGAAGGGCCAAAGCTTCTACATCTTTTTGCCGCGCTTTTTTCTCCAGATTGTTCAGGCGGCGCTCGACACTTTCCAGATCTGCGAGCATCAGCTCTGTGTCAATGATGTCGCGGTCTCGCAGCGGGTCTACTGAATTTTCAACATGGATGATATCTGTTTCTTCAAAGCAACGCAGCACGTGGATAATGGCGTCTACCTCGCGAATATGACCTAAAAATTGGTTGCCCAGTCCTTCTCCGCGACTTGCTCCCCGCACCAACCCTGCGATATCCACGAATTCCAGCTGGGTTGGTAAAATTTTCTGGGATTTAGCCAACGCCGCCAAGGCATCCAAGCGCGCATCAGGAACTGCCACACATCCCGTGTTAGGCTCGATGGTGCAAAATGGAAAATTAGCCGCTTGGGCCGAAGCTGTTGCGGTTAATGCATTAAAAAGGGTTGATTTCCCCACATTGGGAAGGCCCACGATGCCACACTGAAATCCCATCTAAATACCTACTTCAGTGTGCACAAGCATCAGAAACAGGGGCTGTTTTGCCTGCCCGACGCGCTTCTTCAACTGGATTAATCACGTTACCAACTTTTTGTTTTTGAGCTGGAAGCACCCCTTCTAACAATCCTTTTTTTCCATGGGATTGATGCTTTTCAGCATAAGCCTGCTGATTGAGAGAGGTTTGCTCTTCTGGTGAAATGCCCGCCCCCAAGGCGCGCATCATCTCACGCTCCCCGGAAGAAGCTGCACCACCCCTTGATAACAAATCTTCCTTAGGATGAAACGGATCCACCCCTCGGGCGTCTCCTTTTTGAGGAGGTTTCAGGTCAAAACTAGG
>JBOFKH010000014.1:0-1087 GCA_051657225.1 Alphaproteobacteria bacterium | reverse complement strand
GAGAACAGTCGGGCCATATTCTTCTTTATCATTGTCATACATCGGGGGATGGGCTCATCGCAGCCCTGCAGGTGATGGCGTATGCTGCGGAATATAAAAAGCCTTTGAGCGATATTTTTCCTTTGTTTAACGCGCTTCCTCAGGTTTTGAAAAATGTTCGGGTGCCCTCACGAAGCATTTTGGAAGAGCCTGCCATCAAGAAACAGCTTAAAAAACTGACAGACCGTCTGGGTAAAAAAGGACGTATCGTGATTCGTCCTTCTGGAACAGAGCCAGTGGTTCGCATTATGATTGAGGGGGATGACCACCAGATGATCCAAGCTTTGGCAGATGAGGCCGTTTCGCTTTTGATAGCCTACGCAGAAGACGCAGCATGAAGCGTGGAGATCTGTTGATGACGGTTGTTGTATTATGAAGTTTTTAGATCAAGCAAAAATCTTTATCCGCAGTGGAGATGGGGGAAGCGGATGCGTCAGCTTTCGGCGTGAGAAATATATTGAATTTGGGGGGCCCGATGGAGGTCATGGTGGCAAAGGGGGAGATATTATCTTTAAATCTATTCCCAACCTGAACACCTTGATTGATTTTCGTTATCAACAACATTTTAAGGCTCCCAAAGGGCATCACGGCATGGGGCGCAATCGCACGGGGGCTTCTTCAGATGATTTGGTGATCCAAGTTCCAGTTGGAACCCAGATTTGGGACGATAACAAGCAAGTTCTTTTGGCAGATTTAACCCACTCTGACCAAACCGTTGTTTTGGGTCGGGGAGGAAAAGGAGGGAGAGGAAACGCTTCGTACAAGTCTTCCATCAATCAGGCGCCTCGCATGTTTGAGCCTGGGGAACCAGGTGAAGAAATGTGGGTGTGGCTTTGTTTAAAGTTGATTGCGGATGTAGGGTTGGTGGGGCTTCCGAATGCGGGAAAATCAACGTTTCTTTCGGTTGTTTCCAGGGCAAAGCCCAAAATTGGTGATTATCCTTTTACAACGCTCTATCCCCAACTTGGGGTTGTCTTGGTGGATGACCAAGAGTTTGTGCTGGCAGATTTGCCCGGGCTTATTGAGCATGCTTCCCAAGGCCACGGGT
>JBOFKH010000013.1:0-1705 GCA_051657225.1 Alphaproteobacteria bacterium | reverse complement strand
TAGGAGTCTGTCGGGTTTTCGACTTATTCAGGTTAAAATAAGGTGCAACTATAAAAGTGAGGCAAGTATGGCTCCCATGGCAGAAAATTTTCGCAATCTGGATCGTCAAACACCGTTTTTCATGCCCCCCTCCGTGGATGACTGGCTACCCGAAGGTCATCTGGCACGGTTCATTGTTGAGATTGTCGAACGCCTAGACCTTACGCCCATTCGAAACGCCTACTCTGGCAGGGGCCAGTCTGCTCATGATCCTCGAATGCTTCTGGCACTTCTTTTCTACGGCTACGCCACCGGAATTTTTTCCAGCAGAAAGCTGGAACGTGCGACGTATGACTCCGTTGCGTTCCGCTATATTGCTGGCAACGAGCATCCTGACCATGATACAGTCGCTGCCTTTCGAAAACGCTTCCTGCCAGAACTCTCCGCTCTGTTTATCCAAATTCTGCAGATCTCGCAGCAAATGAAAGTGCTGAAACTGGGTAATATCAGTCTTGATGGCACAAAAATTCATGCGAACGCGTCGAAACACAGCGCCCTGAGTTGGGAACATGCCTGCAAAATAGAAGAGCAAATAAAAGCAGAAGCTGTAGAACTACTGCGTCTGGCGGAAAGTGCAGACAAGAATGATCTGCCTGACGGGTACGACATTCCCGAAGAACTGAGTCGCCGAGAAGATCGTCTTGCGGCCATCGCGGCAGCGAAAGCGGAGATGCAAAAACGTGCGGCGGAGCGATATGCTCAAGAAGAAGCAGAGTACAAGCGGAAGCTGGAGGCCCGAAAAGCAAAGGAAGAAGAAACGGGACAAAAAGCGCGGGGACGAGAGCCGAAAGCGCCGGAGCCCGGAGTGCGAAATAAGGATCAGGTGAACCTGACAGACGAAGAATCACGGATTATGCCGAAATCTGGCGGCGGTTTTGAACAAAGCTACAATGCGCAGGCGAGTGTGGATGTAGAGAGTATGCTTGTTGTTGGTCAGCACATAACGCAGGAACCAAATGATAAAGAGCAGCTGGCACCAGCGCTTGAGATTCTGGACGCTCTTCCAGAGGAACTTGGCAAGGTAGAAACGATTTTAGCGGACGCAGGTTATTTCAGCGAAAAGAACGTAGAGCTTTGTCATGAGCAGGGATATGAGCCCTATATAGCCCCAGGGCGAGAAGGTCATAACCCGACACTGCAGGAGCGTTTTCAGGAGCCTCCGGAGTTAGAGGAGGGGGCGAGCGCGGTAGCCCGAATGAAGCGGGAACTGAAGACCCCTGCTGGGCGAACGCTCTACGGGAAGAGAAAGAGCACGGTAGAACCTGTATTTGGAGTGATCAAGGCGGTTATGGGATTCCGCCAGTTCTTGCTTCGTGGACTTAAGTCGGTTCGTGGAGAATGGACTCTGGTTTGCATGGCGTGGAACCTGAAACGGCTCCATGTATTAACGAAATAGGGAACAGTAGGTCATCAATAGCGTGTAAAAAATCTATAAAAGAAAACTGCGTTCACTTTTGTTTTCTGAAACAGCCGAATGCTTTCCTAACCTGTTATTTCTTTTCTTATGTCCGACAGACTCCTAGCCGACACAGAAGAAGCGCAAAACGCCTTGAACTGGATCAAACACTACCAACTCTTCGAAAGAGATCAAAAAACATCCTGGCCCCATGACGGAATTTGCCGCCACGGGGGTTGTCTGCGCTCCACCCCCTGCTTTATCGGGGTG
>JBOFKH010000012.1:0-1192 GCA_051657225.1 Alphaproteobacteria bacterium | reverse complement strand
CTCGGATGAAGGGATCGAATATGTCTTCCAAACTTTCTTAGAATCAGAGGGGGTCAAAAGAGAAGGTCACGGGAGAACTTTTATTTTTTGCCAACCTGCTTCTAAGGGTGAATCTCAGGTACAGAGGGTTCTGAGAATTTCTAAAAAATTCGGCTTGAACTTCGTTGTAGTAGATGACGAGGTTTCAATCAAAGAGCGTCAGAAGCTTCTCTCACAGGTCGATTCAAAAGAAATAGATGGAGTGATTTGCGTTAGAGCATTATCTGTAGGTGTAGATTTGCGATCGCTCCGTCATGTGATTATGTTAAACACTTTTGGTGGAGCTAATCTTTTCGTACAGGTTGCAGGAAGAGTTTCTAGAACCCATAGTGAGAGCGGTAAAACAGTCGCGTACGTTCACGATTACGCTGGGAATGTAGATCCTGGAGATGGTTCAGGCAAATACCCTCCGATTGAAGTTTTATCAAAAGAACTCGTAGGGGATAGGTTTCGAGTACTGTCTGATAGAGCTAGTTCGGAGGGGGAAGCTCCGATGAAAGAATGCACCCGTTGTGGAAATGAAGTTCTTACATTCGTTGTGGAGTGCCCTTACTGTAACGAGGTACTTTGTGAGCCGAAAGAACTAGTGGATTTAGCTGAGGGGAGGATGTTGACGGTGGAGGATTTGTCCTGGCTCATTTGAAAAAAATAAAAACCCCACCTGAAAGATGAGGTTTGAAATAAGGAGATCCAAATGT
The DNA here is from genome assembly GCA_051657225.1 of Alphaproteobacteria bacterium. Classification (GTDB taxonomy): domain Bacteria; phylum Pseudomonadota; class Alphaproteobacteria; order Holosporales; family JBOFFI01; genus JBOFFI01. The sequence goes on along the minus strand of JBOFKH010000012.1, from coordinate 455 downwards.
TTGACTTACTTAGTATACCGCTTCGAGTGCTAAATAAACCCCGTATTCCTAACTCGAATTAAAATCTGCTGCATCCGAGATTCATTTCCAGGACTGATATCCACGGAAGCGATCGAAAACTCCTGCTGTATCTTCCTCATCGCAACATAATCCTTCCCAGACTGGCTAAAATCCACCAATGACAAAAAGAATGTCTCAGTTATAGCTTTCAGATTCCCGCTCACACTTTGAGTTTTAAGCTGGTTTGGGATGGCTTGTATATAACAGATGAGTCCTGTAGGCGTACCTGTAGGATACTTTTCCCCAATCCATATCCCAGGTTGATTGTTAGCGAACTTTCCTAGGTCGGGTTGGAGTAAGGTTTGGAGTTGGTTTCGGAAGGTTTTTACTGTGAGGTTTGACATCTAAAGTTTCGTACCATATACTTAAAAAATATCGTTATTGAAGATCTAGGA
>JBOFKH010000011.1:0-1048 GCA_051657225.1 Alphaproteobacteria bacterium | reverse complement strand
CCTGCACTATACTCCACAACGCTGTTCATTCCATTGCCCACACGTGGAACAAAAACATTCCAAGGATTTCCAAAAAGGTTAGACGATCCAAAGGCGGGGAAGTGCTGCCCCCAACCCTCATCATAGAGACAGTTCCATTGAAAGGGAAGGTTTGCTATGGAGCCAGTCTTCCGGATCACGCCCCCACCTTTCTTTCTCACAAGTGCAAGGTGGTGGAGGCGATTGCGAAGATCTTGGGTGGTTTCTACTTGGAAGAACGCAAAGCATGGCTTTTCGAAAGCAGAGAGCATGCCGAGCACCATCTACTCCTGTCCTTCATTGTTATGGCTGGCAGTAACAGTTTTTATTCAACATTGGCCAAGAACGCCCGTTTGGATGCCAGCGGATGGTCTTGTCAGGAGCACTACAGCATTGTTGGGTACACCCTACAAAGCAAACAGTCCTCATCACATGCAACCGTGGTGTTCTACTTTGTCTTGCCAGAAAACGGTAAAAAAAAATTCTTTTCCATTGGTCATGGCCATACCTTGCCCGGAAGCAGCTGCCATCAAAGCAAAATCGGAACGAGATATTGCCAGCGGTGTTGTGCCTAAGCGGTCCACTCAGAAGGGGAGAAAAAGGGGGAAATCATTACTTCTGCTGGCTTTACGCGGGGAAGATAAGTAACCAAAATAATCATCATAAGTGTGTGTAACACCAAAAAGGGACTCAGATGGAGGGGGGACTCAATTTGACTCACTTGATCCGCTTGTACTATCCACTTCATACTACTCCACTAGTAGCGAGAAAGCTGTCTACTAATAGTAGTAGCAGTACATGCTCTATCCAGCCGAGTGCTTGTTATCAGAGCGATACTCTCTAGCTAGCTTGATGAAGGAAGTGTTGTTGTGGTAGCCTTTTCTACTGGCTTTATTACGTGAAAAATGGAAATGGGTGCAGCGAGGCAAAAAACATGATTGGGAAAATTCCGGGGCTCGATCACCATGACGGGTGGATTACGGCATGAAAGGTACGCTATATGTGCAGCATATCCGTTTGTTTCCCGTCA
>JBOFKH010000010.1:0-11096 GCA_051657225.1 Alphaproteobacteria bacterium | reverse complement strand
CCCGGTTCGTGGGTTACGTCCTGTGCGCTTGCCTCTTTTTCGCAAGCAAAAACTCCCAAAGCCTCTAAGCTCAATACGGTGGCCTTTTTGAAGGGAGGTTGCAATCTCGTTGAAGAACAAAGAAATTGAGTCTTCGATGAGCCGTCTCCCCAGCTCCGGGTATTTTTCTTGAATACGATGAATGAGCTCTGATTTTGTCATACGTGTCTCCTGTTGGTTATAGGCCCTTTTTTTAAGAGGCATATGGAAAATTTATGCCAATCAGAAATTTTTTTAAAAAAAAAATATTAAAATTTTGTTATTAAAGTGTTTTTTCAAAAAATAATTTTTTTAAGAAAAATGCTAAAACCAAAAGCATTTGTTTTCAGTCAACAAAGCGTCCATTTTTTCGTCATGCAATTCCCGTGGAACGGAAGAAATTTCCTGGCTAGAATGGGCTATCCCAACAGCCAGAAAAAAAGAACCGGCCTGGAAACGCAAGAAGCGAAGCGTTGCGTCATAATAACCTCCTCCGCGCCCCAAACGATAACCTGCTTGATCAAAAGCGAGCATTGGCATCAACATTAAATGGGGTTTAAGTAGATATGAGATAGCAAAATTCTCAGGAACAAGGGTGCGAAGGGGACCTTCCACAAGCACCGTATCAGGGTCCCAGGGAGCAAATCCAAGCAACGGAGAAGGCTGTTGCAAGGGAATAGGAAGAAGGCAACGGTAACCTGCTTCATGGAGCCTATGGAGAAGAAATTGGGTTTGAACCTCTGACGGCCCCAAAGGCCAATAGGCACTAATGAAGAGTGGATCGGGAAGTGAGCCCGCGCAACGCAGCTCATCCAAAAGATCAAAGGCCATTTTTGCAAAAAAAGAATCTTCAAGAAGTCCAGAATTATTGAGGCGTTCCATCTCTCGAGCTTTTTCAACTCGCAAAAGCTGTTTGCGCCTCCGCACTTGTGAACCAGGAAAAAGTGTTTGAATCATGGCCTCCTTCGGCAAGAGAACGGTAAAACATACGCCTCTCTGCTCGAGATCTAAAAAAAACTACAGTAGAAACGTATTTCCTCTTTGATGAAGTGGAGATCTCTATTATGATACCTCTGTTTTGAATAAAAGCGTACTGAAAAAAAAGATGAATTTCACATGGAAAGGGTTTTATGCTATGACCTGCTCGACACGTAAAAGAGCCTTGGGGATTTTAGGGATTTTCTTCTTATCTTGTGTTACGAAATTTTCTCTCTTTGCGTTAAGCGTTGATATCAATCAAGGCAGTTTTCAACCCATTCCCATTGCTATTCCAGTTTTCGCCCATGAAGCAGGCGAAGCCAGCGCCCAATTGAGCGATGTGATCGCATCAGACCTCAAGAATTGTGGTGAATTTTCCCTGATAAGCCCAGAGGCTTATATTCAAACCTCTGCAGGTGTCTTGGCGACGCCCCATTTTGCAGAATGGAAACCCTTAAATGCTCAGATTTTGCTTGCAGGGCGCGTTACGGAAAACAAGGGTGATTTAGAGGTTGAGTTCGTTCTTTACGACGTTTTTACGGGATCGCTCTTGTTGAAAGAGCGTTTCAAAAAAGCATCTACGCGGTGGCGCAACCTGGCACATCAAGTGGCAGACGCTGTCTACAAGCGCATCACAGGTGAGGATGGATATTTTAACACCAAGGTTGTCTATGTTTCCCAACAAGGGCCTCGCGGGAAAAAAGCATGCCGGTTAGCCGTCATGGATCAAGATGGCGCCAACCATCAATATTTGACGAATGGAAATTACATCGTCATGTCACCTCGTTTTTCTCCAACCTCCCACGAAATCGCTTACATGGCTTTTGACACCCAACCTCCCAGTGTGCATTTGATGAATTTGCAAACAGGACAACAGCAGACCATGGGGCAATTTAAAGGCATGACTTTCGCGCCACGTTTTTCTCCAGATGGCCGGAACCTTGTGATGAGCCTATCTTCTCCTGGCGTTACGTCTCTTTATGAAATGCCCCTGGCAACGCGTAAAATGGAGCGCTTGACAGAGACATCTGGCGCAATTGATACGTCTGCCAGTTATTCACCAGATGGAAGAAAGTTGGTATTCAATTCAGACCGCCAGGGAACCCCGCAGCTATATGTCATGCCTGCTGGGAGAGGGGCAGACCCAGAACGTATCAGCTTTGGAAAAGGGCGTTACTATACACCTGTTTGGTCCCCCCGGGGTGATTGGATTGCTTTTATCAAGTCTTATAAAGGCACCTTTAATTTAGGGGTTGTCCGCCCTAATGGGGATGGGGAACGGATCATTGCCAAAAGTTATTTGATGGAAAGCCCTACTTGGGCCCCAAACGGAAGGGTTTTGATGTTTGCAGCCCAGTCTAGCTTGGATGCTGGATCTAAGATTTACAGCATTGATGTGACGGGTCATAATTTGAAAGAAGTATCAGTTCCTAAAGAAGCAACACATCCTGCATGGTCCCCCTTGCTTCTGGACTGAGTTTTTCATATAGTTGCGCCCAGTGCCTTCGAAGTTTTGTTTTTTCAGAAATTGCGGAGCTAAAAAGGCTAGGAAGCACGTTAAAACTAATTGATTTTAACGAAAAATTAATGCATAACCGTGTATGGTAAATAAAAACAAAAAAGAGGAAAAAAGTAAGATGCGTGTAAAAATTGCTAGTATGTTGGCTGCAACAGCTTTCTTGGCTGCTTGTGATTCTGCCTTCGACTCCGAAACAATGACTTGCGGTCAAGGCGGTGCAGATGCGACATGTCCACCTGCCCCTGGTACGGCTGCTGACTTTGTGGCAAATGTAGGGGATCGGGTTTTCTTCGAGTTTGATAAAACATCTATCAAACCAGAAGGAAAAGAAACCCTTGCTAAACAAGCCGAATGGTTGAACAAGTATGCAAGCACCACTGTGACCGTTGAAGGACACTGTGACGAGCGTGGTACTTCTGAGTACAACATGGGCTTGGGTCAACGTCGTGCAGATACGACAAAAAAGAGCCTAACTTCCATGGGTGTTGCGCCTAGCCGCGTGAAGACCCTCAGCTATGGTAAAGAGCGTCCAGTTGTTCCAGGCAATGATGAATCTGCTTGGTCACAAAACCGTGTTGCTATCACAGTTGTTGACTAAACAAACTTTTTTTTAAGATTGTTTGTTTGCAAGAGAAGGCTAGTTGCTTTAAGCAGCTAGCCTTTTTTAGTACACAGCTGCCACCGCATTAACATTCAGACAGACAAATTGAGGCAAAAGATTAATTTTTTAAAGCCTTGTCTATAATCAGTTTCTCCTTAAAAATATCTTTCATCAAAAAAACATATTGTTTTTATGTGTTATTTTTTCATTTTAAAATTTACAAATTTTTTGTTTTTTTCTATAAAATAAAATTGGCATACAGTTAAACCATTTCTGCAGATTATTTTTGTCCATGAGTTCAGTTAAGTGTTTAAATTCTGAGCCCCAGGCTCAGCCTACCCTTTCAGTTTTTCTGGAAAAGCTGGGTATTTTTGAAAATAGCTATCAAAAAAAATTTTTAGCCCAAGATTGTTCAACCCGTTGGTATGAGCGTCTCATTTTTACAAAACCTCTGATTCTGGGAACAAAAAGCCATGAAATAAAACAAGCTGTTTTAATGCACGTTCCTGCCCAAGACCAAAGCATGGGCCAACAGTTCATGGCCATCTCAAAGCGATTGGCTCGCATTCAGCTTCGCGTGCCTGAGATTTATGCATGTGAGCCTGAAAAAGGTCTTTTTTTGCTAGAAGATTTTGGGGACAAGACCTATCAACAGCTTTTGCGCCAGGAAAACCAAGCGCTCCCCCTTTACCAACGCGCTGTGGATGTGTTGATTCATTTGCATCGCTTTGAAACCCAACCCTCCAAAAAATCAGATTTAGGTTTATTTGACCTGCCTGCGCTTCTTGAAGAGGTTAGCCTGTGGGCAGATTGGCACTATCCTTTTTTGCACAAAAAACATCTCTCTTCCCAAGAAAAAACGTCTTTTCTGTCCCTTTGGCTGGACGTGCTTTCTCCCCTTGAGGAAACCTTTGGGTCAGACCGAATGTCTCTTGTGTTGAAAGATTATCATGTGGATAACCTGATGGATTGCTCAGGCGAGGGACTACAACAGTGTGGGTTGCTTGATTTTCAAGATGCCCTCTATGGCCCCACAGCCTATGACCTTGTTTCCTTGCTGGAGGATGCACGCCTTGATGTGGATCCAGAGCTTGCAAGGGTTTGCAAACAGCACTATTTAAGCGCTCAGCCTGCCTCTTTTGACCGAGAAGCTTTTGAACATGAATATCTGCTTCTTGGTGCTCAAAGGGCCACAAAAATTTTGGGGATTTTTGCACGCCTTTCCATGCGAGATGGAAAATCTCACCACCTGAAGCATCTGCCTCGGGTTTGGCGATATCTAGAAACAGCTTTGGCACACACGTTGTTTGATGACTTACGTTACAGCTTTGATCAGCTGGTTCCACACTCTATGCGTTCCCTATGTTAAGGAAATAAACCCCATGAAGCCCCTCAAGCCCAAAGCAAAACCTAAACCAAAGGCTGATTTTCAAAAACCAAAAACAGCGATGATTCTTGCGGCTGGGTACGGACGGCGAATGCTTCCTTTAACAGAAGCCCAACCTAAAGTTTTGTTGAACGTTTTAGGGGCACCTCTTTTAGACCATTTGTTAGGCTATCTTGAAAAAGAAAACATCAACAAGACCGTTATCAACACGTTTCATTTAGGAAAAACAGTAGAAGCGCATTGCGATCAAAACCCCCGTAAGATGACCCTTGTCTTTTCAAGAGAAGAGGTTTTGCTGGACACAGGCGGTGGTGTTAAGCGCGTGCTACCGGAGTTTGGAAACAAACCCTTCTTGCTGATTAATGGAGACGTTTTTTGGAAAAATTATCCCCCTTCGTGCCTGGAAACGTTGATCGAAGCCTGGGATGAAACAGTGATGGATGCGCTGTTGCTTTTGATTTCTAGGGAAAAAGCTTTTGGGTGCGAAGGGCCGGGAAGTTTTTTCAAAAGCTCCCAAGGTAGGCTTTCTTGGCGAGGCGAAAAACCAGACGCGCCCTTCGCTTTTGGAGGGGTTCAATTGATTCACCCCCGTGCCTATGATGGCATCACGGATGTTGTGTTTTCTAACCGTTTGATGTGGAACCAGCTGTTGCGCCGTAAGCGCCTTTATGGGGTGACGTGGGAGGGAAGTTGGTATCACCTAGGAACCCTTGAAGCCTACCAACAGTTTCAAAAAGATGTAGGAAAAGCCTGAGCCTGATTTCAGGAAAAGCAGCACTCGATTGCCCTTGGAAGAGGTATGCTCAAAAGCCCGTCTCGGGTTAGGGAATGAAGCGGTTCAAGCTCTGCCAGCACTTCTATGTTTCCATAATCTATCAAAGATTGTTTGTTATCAGGATTAGACAGTCCGTTCAGCACGATCCCTTTAATGGGAATCTCACGTTTTCTCAACGCTTCCAGCGTCAACAGGGTATGGTTGAGGGTTCCAAGGCCGGTATGCGCCACAATCAAAACCGGCATCCCAAGGCGCTGGATCAGGTCTATCATCAACGCATCTTCGTTGAGAGGAACTAACACACCGCCAGCCCCCTCCACAACCACATTTGCTTGCGAAAAAGGTGGGATAGCAACTGCGTCCAACTCAATCCTTGCACCTTCTCGCTTTGCAGCTGTATGGGGCGATAAAGCCTCTTTAAAAGCATACCGTTCAGGGTAACAAGGGGAAACCCCCAGTTTTCGTAAAAAATCTGTGTCTGTCCCCTGGGATGTTCCTGTTTGGACAGGCTTCCAATACCCCGCCTGGGTATGAAGGCAGATCCACGCAGAAACAACTGTTTTCCCAACGTCTGTCCCCGTACCTGTAACAAATAACCCCACGCGGCCTTACCCCAATTTTTTCTTCTCGTGAAAAAGCATCAACCCTCCAGCAGCCATAATAAAACCAGCTCCCACCAAGCCAGACAGGGTTGGCATGCAATGAAAAAGATAATAATCCAGCGCCAGGCCCCATAACAAGGCGATATAATCAAAGGGCGCCAAAACGGAAGCAGGCACCATACAAAACGCTTGCGTCATAAGGCACTGGGCTGTTCCCCCAAGGATACCGATGCCAAAAAGAATTTGAAAATTCTCTGAAGAGAGAGGGTTCCAGGTAAAGCAAGCGAGTAAAGCACCTAACACCATGCTGACCAGGGTGAAAAAAAGCAAAATGGTGACGCTGCTATCTGTCCGGTTTAAATCCCGGATAAAAAGCAGCGAGCCAGCGTAAGCAAGGCCCCCCAAAAGGGTTACAAAAGAAGCCCCGGTGAAAAAATGGATATCCGGATTCGCCACAACCCAAACCCCGACAAAACCAAGGCATACACACCCCCATCGGTATACATCAATAGGTTCTTTCAACCAGAGCCAGCTGAGCGCCGTCATAAAAAGTGGCGCTGTGAAGGTGAGGGTATAGGCTTGGGCCAGCGGCATTTGGATAAATGCACTCACAAAGCACAACAGCGCCACAAATGCAAGGAATGCTCGAAAAAAATGCTTGGAAAGTTGTTGGGTCTTAAGGCTGAGGGGCGTGCGTGTGATGAAGGCCATCAACACAATAGGGATAAAAGAAATGGTTGACCTAAAAAAAATGATCTGCCCTAAGCTCACCTCTTCGCTAATAAGCTTGATCAGCAAATCTTGTGAGGCATAGACACCAATGGCAAGCATCATCAAGCAAACCGCCCGCAAAAGCGAAACCGGAGGTTGCCCCATGGTCTTTTGATTCATCTCAACACCCTTCTTTTGCTAAAATAGCCATAAAAATCTCATAAGTCACAGAAAAGGGCTTAGAATAACTCAGCATTTTTTTCAAATCACCTGGGGAAGGGCTGGGAGAAAGCCTATGTTTAGCCCCCGCCCCTAACGCATAAAGATATCGCAAAAAAGAAAAACTATGATGAAAGGTAAGAATTTTTGTTTCTTTAAAGAATTCGCAGCGACCGGGAGAAAGGCCTAAGCACATGGTTTCTAAAACACTTGAAGCGGGATATAGACGCCCCTGAAAAGGAATTTTTTCCAACGCACAGATCTGTCGCCACTCCCCAAAGGTTGCTTCAGAAAGGGTTGTGAAAGCCATGATTTTTGTGTTTTTCCATAATTTAGACAAGGTCTGGGGCAAATTTTCAAACCATTGAAAACAAAAATTAGAAACAAGAAGCTCTGCAGAAGGAAGGCAGAGATCTTGGGCATCGCCCTCCCAAAGTTCCACAGACGCACCCGGAAAATTTTGAGAAGCTTTCGCCAACATGCCGGAAGAAAGATCATTGAGCAGATAACGCGCGTCTGGGTAGTGCTCCCAAAGAGATTTAGCAACGTACCCTGTCCCAGATCCAATATCAAGAACACTGCAGGGAGGGGTTTTTAAAAATGGTACAAGCCTTGAAACCATCGCAACAGCCATATCGCGCTGAACCGTCGCAACCTGTTCATAGGTTTGAGCTGATTTCTCAAAGCGTTGATGGGCTGTCTGGTTTTGTTTCATAGGCTTAAATTTGTGTCCGTTGCGTATGAGGTTCTACAGGCTCTATCCCAAGCGCCTTTCCTACACCTCAAAAAGGGGTATAAGCGTTGCAAGGGCATGAAAGGCGGAAAGGTCAGGTGCTGGAGGCGGATAGTCCAAAAGGTCTTTAGCATGAACCCAGGCGATCGCTTGTCCCTCTTTACCATAAGGCTCTCCCTGCCAGGTTCTGCAGAGGTAAAAAAAGACAACAACGCGCTTTCCTGGCATGGGGTAGGACGTGAACGTCAAAGACTTCAGATGATGAGATTGGATTTGCACACCTAATTCCTCCTCAATCTCCCGAACTAAGGCCTCTTCTGGCGTCTCTCCAGCATGCAATTTCCCCCCGGGAAGCTCCCAAGTTCCAGGGAAAGATTTGTGGGGGGGAATTTGGGCTACCAAAAATTTATTGTCTGGCCCCATCAAAAAAAGCGCTGAAGCAAAAATAACCGACTGAGAAGGCTGAAGGGCTGAACGCGCAACCTCAAAAACTTCCTGGGAAAGGGTGAAATTGAGTTTATCTCCGGCATGAACGCGCTCAAACCCAAGGGCCGTGAGCAGTCTTTGGGAGGCAGCATTTTCTAGCGTTGTCTCCGCCCAAATTTCCTGCACGTTTAGTAAGGCAAAGGCAAATTGTACGAAAGCTGCAACCGCCTCTTTTCCATAGCCTTGCTGCCAGAAAGGCTTTCCAAGGGCATAGCCAAGCTCTCCCTTTTCTTTAAGCTCAAGGGTCCCCATCACCTGCCCTGTTTCCCGATGCTCCACCACTAAAAAAAGTGCTTCACCTGTTTGATAGGCTAGCTCTGCCTTGGATAGCTTTTCTAGACCATCTGTGCGTTGATAAGGACGTGGGAGAGGTCTCAGATAGCGCCTCACCTCCTCATCCTCGAACAAGCTTACAAACGCGTCCGCATCTGCCTCTTTAGGCAAACGTAGGGTGAGCTGCTGGGTTGTGAGGGGGATAAACGGTCTCTCCCTCAAAAAAGTTGGGATTAGGGGAGAAATCGCCTCACCAGGATCAATCATCGTTGGAAAGCTCAGCCAAGCGAGAGGCTTGATCTTCTGAAATAAGTGCTTCCACAAAAGCATCGAGGTCCCCGTCTAAGACACCCTCAATCTGATAAAGGGTCAGGTGAATGCGGTGGTCTGTGACCCGCCCTTGGGGGAAGTTGTAGGTGCGGATGCGTTCTGATCGATCCCCACTCCCGATCTGATTTTTTCGGGAAGCAGCACGCTCCCGGTCTTTTTTCATCCGCTCTGCATCATAAATCCGAGAGCGCAAAATCTTTAAAGCCTTCGCCTTATTTTTATGCTGAGACTTTTCATCCTGTTGCTGCACCACAAGGCCGGTTGGAAGGTGGGTGATGCGAACGGCGCTGTCCGTTGTATTCACCGATTGACCACCAGGGCCGCTGGAGCGGAACACATCAATGCGCAAATCTTTTTCTTCAAGGTGAACATCGATTTCTTCAGCCTCAGGAAGCACCGCCACCGTCGCAGCGGACGTGTGAATGCGACCGCTTCCCTCTGTTTCAGGAACACGTTGAACGCGGTGCCCGCCTGACTCAAATTTAAGGTGTGCGAAGACTGCCTGACCAGAAACCAAGATGTTGGCTTCTTTCACACCACCCAAATCCGTGGTGCTGTGGTCTAATATCTCAAATTTCCAGCTTTTTCGCTCTGCATAATGTTGGTACATCCGCAACAGATTCCCCGCAAAAAGCGCAGCTTCCTCGCCCCCCGTGCCTGCGCGGATTTCGAGAATTGCGTTTTTTTCGTCCGCTTCATCCTTTGGCAGAAGAAGCACCTTCAGCTGATGCTCAAGGGCTGGAAATTTATCTTTCAGACCTGAAAGCTCTTCAATCGCAAGGCTTTTTAACTCACCTTCAAGAGAATCATCGGATAAAAGCCCCTGGAGTTGGATCTGTTCTTGATGGGCCCGCTTCAGCTCTACAATAGCCTCTGCAACAGGGGTTAACTCAGCATACTCCTTGGATAGCTTGGCAAACAGCTCTTGGCTCGGCATCTCTTCTTTAGAAAGCGCATCCCTCACCTCCTGATAACGATCCAGGATGTGGTCCAATTTATCATGAAAAGTTTGGGACATACTGTGCCTCTATTTCGCCCGCTCTACATAGGTGCTGTCCTGGGTGTTCACAATGATCCTGGTACCTGTCCCAATGTGGGGGGGAACCATCACCCGAGCCCCATTTTCAAGGCGAGCTGGTTTGTAAGAAGCAGAGGCCGTTTGTCCTTTAACAACAGGGTCAGCCTCCACCACTTCCATCACCACCGTATCAGGAAGGGTCACGCTCACGATCTCTTCGTCAAAAGACGAAACTGTCAACAACATCCCCTCCTGGAGGAAAATCCCAGGCTCCCCCAAAAGCTCTTTGGGAACCGTAATTTGCTCATAGGTCGCCTGGTCCATCAGGGTTAGAAGGCCTTGTTCCTCAAACAGGAACTGGTAGACAGCTTCATCCAACCGCACGCGTTCTACAGATTCGCCAGCGCGAAACCGCTCATCCATCTTGGTGCCATCTTTGACGCCTTTCAAGACCACCTGCATGTAAGCTCCGCCTTTACCAGGCTGAGTATGCTGGGTTTTAACCACAATCCACAAACGCCCCTGGTGCTGGATCAAATGACCAGGCCGAAGCGCATTTCCATCAATCTTCATGTAAGGTTCAACTCCTTTTTCAACACCTAGCGTCCCACGCTATACTTTCTAAAAAATTTCAAAAAATCATTATCAGGAGACAGCAAAAATGTCGTCGTATCATCTTTAAAAGCAACTTTATAGGCTTGGAGTGAGCGATAAAACATCGCAAATTCAGGTGATTTTCCATAAGCTTGGGCATAAAGTTGGGAAGAAATGGCGTCCCCTTCTCCCTTTAAGATTTCTGCTTTTTTGGCAGCATCTGCCAACAAAACCACTTTATCACGATCGGCTTGGGCCCGGATGGTCTCAGAAAGCTCTTTCCCTTTGGCGCGAAGCTCTTCGGCTTCTTTTTTGCGCTCACTGATCATGCGATTGAAAATAGCTTGACTGTTTTGCTTTGGCAAATCTAACCGGCGGATCCGAAGCTCCACCACCTGAATCCCCAAACTCCTGGCAGCAGCATCCACTTGGCTTCGGACATGGTGCATAATCTGGGTGCGCTCCACCGTCAACAACTTCATGAGAGGCGTATTTCCCAACACGTTACGTAATGTGCCTGTCACAAGAGCTGTCAGGCGAGACTGCGCTCCCATTTCATTGAAGACTGTTTTATAAAACTGCGAGGGATCCTGGATTCGATAGCGGATAAACGTATCGACAATAACACGTTTCTGGTCCCCAAGGGTTGCCTCAATCGCTGATACATCTAAATCCAGCATCCGCTTGTCGTAATAGTGAACTTCCTGCACAAAGGGAATTTTCAGTTTCAACCCCGGCTCTTGAATAACCCGAATCAATTTACCAAATTGCAGCAACAGAGCCTGCTGGGTCTGGAGCACAACAAAAAAGCTTCCCATTGCGAAAAAGCCCAAAATTACCAGAGGAATCATC
>JBOFKH010000009.1:0-5746 GCA_051657225.1 Alphaproteobacteria bacterium | reverse complement strand
AAAAGGGATGGAGCACATCGAAGAGATCGTCAAGGAGCAAGGTCTTGTCAAAGGTGACAAACTCTATGATGTCCAAAACATCGCCTTGGTGCACCATATCAACCAAGCTTTAAAAGCCCACAAAATTTTTGTGCGGGATGTGGATTATATCGTCAATGAAGGCAAAGTCGTCATCATCGACGAATTTACGGGGCGTATGATGGAAGGGCGGCGCTATTCAGATGGCTTGCATCAAGCCATTGAAGCCAAAGAAGGCGTGGATATTGAGATGGAAAACCAGACCTTGGCTTCCATTACGTTCCAAAACTATTTCCGCCTCTATCCAAAGCTTGCGGGCATGACAGGAACAGCCATGACGGAGGCTTCAGAGTTTGGCGATATTTACCGCTTGGATGTGGTGGAAGTTCCCACCCATGTTCCGGTTCAACGCAAAGACTTAGATGATGAAGTTTACCGTACTTTTGAAGAAAAAGTGGAAGCGGTGGTGACGTTGATCAAGGAATGTCGAGGGCGCAATCAACCGGTTTTGGTAGGAACCGTCAGCATTGAAAAATCTGAAATTTATTCGGCATGTTTGAAGAAACATAAAATTCCTCACCAGGTGTTGAACGCCCGTCACCATGACAAAGAAGCTATGATTATTGCGGAGGCTGGTGGCCTTGGCGCTGTAACCATCGCAACTAACATGGCGGGACGCGGCACTGACATTAAACTGGGGGGGAATTTAGAAGTTCGCCTTCAAAAAGAGCTGCGCGGGATAGAAGATTCTGAAAAACGAGCTGCTCTTGAGAAAAAAATTCGCGAAGAGATCGAGGCCCAAGAAAAATTGGTGAAAGAAGCAGGCGGGTTGTGTGTGATTGGGACAGAACGCCATGAAAGCCGCCGCATTGACAACCAATTGAGGGGACGTTCAGGGCGCCAAGGAGACCCTGGGCTGTCCAAATTTTTCTTGTCCCTTGAGGACGATTTGATGCGGATCTTTGGCTCTGAGCGCCTGGATAGCTGGCTTCAAAAGTTGGGTATGAAACCAGGTGAGGCTATCACCCACCCTTGGATCAACCGTGCTTTGGAAAAAGCTCAGCAGAAAGTGGAAGCTCGAAATTACGATATTCGTAAGCATTTGCTGCGCTATGATGATGTGATGAATGCGCAACGCAAAGCCATTTATGAGCAACGGCTAGACTTTATGCAGCAAGATGATCTGCAGGAAGCTGTCCTCCATATGCGGGATGCTATGGTAGATCGGATGCTTCAGCGTTGTATTCCAGAGGGAAGTTACCCTGAACAATGGGATGTTCATGGCATGCATGAAGAAGCGCTTCGCATTTTTGGCCTTGATGTGCCTTTCAAGGATTGGGCTGAAGAAGAGGGGATTACTCGGGAGCTTGTCCACACACGGTTTCAAGAGATTTTGCAGGCTCACATGGCCCGAAAAGAGGAAATCTATACGTCAGAAGCGATGCGCTTGACGGAAAGAGGCATCTTGCTTCGTACCCTGGACCACCTATGGAAAGATCACCTCCATTCCCTTGATCACCTTCGCCAGGGGGTGCATTTACGCGCCTATGCCCAGCGGGATCCTTTGAATGAGTATAAGCAAGAAGCCTTTGGGATGTTTGAAGAGATGCTGGACCGTCTTCAAGAAAATGTAACCTTGTTCCTATGTCATTTTGAACCCCATTCAGGGCAATCACAACCTTCTTTGGGAGATTTCTTCCAAGACCATTTAGGGAGATCTGGACAAGGTAGGCTTGTGTTTCAAAAAGATGCCGCTGCTTTTGGAGGCGATGATGCGAGGGAAGCTTTGGCTGGCTTGTCTCTTGAAGAACAGGAAGAGCTCCCGCGCAATGCCCCTTGCCCCTGTGGCTCTGGAAAACGGTTCAAAAATTGCCACGGACAGCTTTAAAAGAGGGGCTTTTTTTGGAAACGTCCGTTAAAGCGATCTGGTTTTATTTAAGCCCCTGGTGGAGATCTGAAGAAAAGCGGTTTGCCTGGGTCTCACTCATTTTTTTGATTGCCTTGAGCGTTCTCTCCGTTTATTTGGCGGTGGTGATGAACGCATGGCAGAAAAAATTTTTCGATGCTTTAGAAAAAAAAGATCTGGATGCTTTCTTACAACAGCTGCTCTTCTTTGTTCCCTTAGTATCCGTGATGTTGGCAGAATTTTGCACCCGCAACTATATGACCAGCTGGATCAGCTTTCGGTGGCGTCGATGGATGACCCAAGAAATGAAGGAAAAATGGCTTTCTACCAAAGGGTATTATAGGGTCCCTCTGGAAACCCATGAGCTGGACAACCCAGATCAACGGATTGCCCAAGACGCAGACACATCCACCGCAGGCATTTTGTCGTTATTCTTGGTTTTTTTTAAAGAGGGAATCAACTTCTTCACTTTTTCAACGATGTTGTGGGGGCTCTCCCAGCACCTTCCGTTGGTGATCGGGGAGCATCGTTGGATGATTCCGGGCTTTTTGCTCTGGGCAGCGTTGGGGTATTCTTTTTTAGGCATCGTGATCATTTTTAAAATAGGAAAGCCTTTGATTGGCCTTGACCGGGAGCAAGAAAAGCGGGAGGCAACCTTTCGCTACCGACTGATCCGCGTGGTTGAAAGGCGAGAGGAAATTGCAACCTTGGGGGGAGAATTTGCAGAAGCCCAGGGGCTTGAAAGTGTTTTTCAAACCATCACCCAAAATTATTATGCTATTTTGAAGCGTCATATCTATATCAACTTCTTCCAAAATTTTTACCTGAACACCGGGCATTTTATCCCTATTTTCATCGCAGGCCCCACTTATTTTGCAGGGCTGATCACCATGGGAATTTTGATGCAGATTAAGGGTATGTTTGGGGAAGTTTATGATTCCGCCTCGCTTATTGTGTTTAAATTCCAACAAATTGCCAGTATTTTGGCCTCTCTTCAGCGAATTTTGGCTTTCCACAGGTTGCTTGAGCATGGGGCTGAGCAGGCAGCTAAAAAAGTTCAGCGCAAAGCATCTTACCTCCAAATCCAACAACTCACCTTGTTTTCACCCAAAGGCGATGTGATCTGGCAGGTGCCACCCTTTGACCTTAAGCCGGGGGAGCATAAGCTGTTGATGGGGCCTTCAGGCATTGGAAAAACAACGTTGCTCCGGGTGATGAAGGGAATCTATCCGTTTTATGAGGGAATTTTTAAACGACCTGAACAGATGCTGTTTGTGCCCCAACGGCCTTACATGCCTGTGGGAACGTTACGCGCGTGCTTATCCTACCCCTCAGCACCTCTGGAAGATGACGTCCTAAAGCCTTTATTGGAAGCTTGCAAGTTGGCCCATTTAACCCCACAGCTGGATGAAGAAGCAGATTTTCAGCAAATTTTGTCCCTGGGGGAGCAACAGCGCATTAATTTTGTTCGGATCTTGGCCCATCAACCCAAATGGTTGGTTTTGGACGAGCCGACGTCCCAGCTGAATGAAGACTATCGAGATGATTTGCTGCGTCTTTTGAAGGATCGCCTCCCCAAATCGGGCATGCTCATCATTACTCATCAAAAACTTCCTTTATTTCCGGATATCATTCAAGCAGTCCCTTCAACGACACAGGCTGGTTATGCTCACCCTCTCCCTTGAAACGGCGCTACAAGGGTTTGGCGCGGCGCTTCATGGAGGAGGCGTTTTGCTCGCCCATCGTTTTAACCCAGAGCCTCGACAGGCTTCAGGTGCGCTGCTTCCCATGGTGGAAGAGCTGCTGGAGGAGACAGGAACTTCCCCCAACGCGCTCCAAAAAATTGTAGTTAACAGAGGGCCAGGTTCTTTTACCGGCATTCGGTTGGGGATGGCGACCGCCCAAGCCCTTTCCTTAGGGCTTAAAATACCTTGGGAATCTGTCACAAGCTTTGAAATTGCGGCCTATGCCTATGGTTGCGAACTTCAGCATGCCGTTACGTCGGCGCTGCCAGTGTGGGTGTTGATTGACACGAAGGGATTTCAGATGGGGTGCGCCGCTTTTGTTTTTGAAAAAGGCGTAATTTTAGAGCCCTTTTATGGAACGCCTCAAGATATCGCCAGCACATTATCTGGAAAAAAAGGGGTTATCACAGGAACAGGGCTTGAACGTTTAAAGGCTCATTTACCAAATCTGAGTGACTTTGTTTTTCACGAATTTCCCAAAACCTCTCTTGCTTGTTTTTTGGGGGCCTATGTCCAAGATTCTGATCGTTTTACGTTACACGGAACAAGCCAGGATGAATCCCCCCTTTACGGGCTTCACCCCTATGCGCTTTAGCAAATAGACCCATTTTTGTCATCCCCGCGCAGGCGGGGATCCAGGAAAACCCCATCAAAAACTTAAAGAAATGGCGCAAAACCTGAAGGCTGCAGCTTGGAAAAGGTTTGCCTGCAAAGGCTTGATAGCATCAAGCCTCAGATCAGGGAGAGTCGAAACGCAAACGGCTTACGAGCGCAAAGGCCATGGATAGCTTTATTTATGGAGAAAACTGCCGCATGGAACTTTGCAACACCTCGCACATTCGCGTCCAACTCCCCTTTCCGGACAGTAAACGTGAACGCCAGGCTTATACCAAGTTTCAGATTAATTGAGGTGAATGCTTGGGAGGGTGAGGCTGCGCAAGTGTACTATAGTACATGCGTAAAGGCCCTAGTCCCGATTCAAGTATTTGGATCAATCAAAAATGGGACTTAGTATTAATCGTCGCCTTCGTCAGCATCCTCCCACAGCGTGCTTAAGGTCAACCAAAGGGCCAGCCCGAAGAAAAAGAAACAGTCGCTCAGCCCCAAACCGTCCCCTCCTTCCCTCGGGGGGAAGAAAAAGTGTCGAAGGCGTGAAAGTTTCCGTTGCGCCAGAAAAGAAAAATCGTTTAACATCTTGTTTAGCCTTAAATGACTTGTGTTGAGTCGTTAAAGGTTAGCGGCATCGGGGAGTTCTTAGATCCCTGGTGTCGCGCATTTGCCCCTGAAGCGTTTGCTCCAGAGACGCGAAACAAGCCCGGCGGGTTTTATGCAAGAAAAGCAGGTGCCTCCAAGCTTTTCAAGCACTTACCAACCAAACTTAACCCTCAACCTAGCAAAATTTGTCTTTAAGATCAATCAATTTTATTTTGAATTTGGGTCTTTCCTGCGCGCTAATTTGTCATCCCCGAGCCCCTTCGTCATCCCCGCGGCCCATTTCGTCATCCCCGCGCAGGCGGGGATCCAGGAAAACTTAAAAAATGCCCCAGAACTTGAAGGCTACAGCTTAGAGAAGGTTTGCTTGCAAAGGCGCTGAAACCTGGATTCCCGCTTCCGCGGGAAGGACAAAGCGAGGCGGGGATCCAGGAAAACCCTATAGAAATGACGCTTCAGTAGCAGTGCCAGGCGATAGGCTTGTCTAGATTCCCGCTTCCGCGGGAAGGACAAAGCGAGGCGGGGATCCAGGAAAACCCTATAGAAATGACGCTTCAGTAGCAGTGCCAGGCGATAGGCTTGTCTAGATTCCCGCTTCCGCGGGAATGACAAAGCGAGGCGGGGATGGCAAAGAAACGCCCCTGCTTTTAAACAGCTGAAGTTTATCATTACTCAAAGTTCACAGTGATGGGTTTGCCTTGTCGGTTGCGAAGGTTTGTAAATCGCTCACGGAAGAGGGAGCCGTTTGGTACAAAAACAAACAGGGAGATCAAGTCTGTTCCTGGGATTGCCTCTAATAAAGCGGCCAGACCTTCATCTCCAATGTTGTTGTTCTTCAGAGAAAGTCCCAGAAGGGTAGCTGGAA
>JBOFKH010000008.1:0-1943 GCA_051657225.1 Alphaproteobacteria bacterium | reverse complement strand
CTTTAACAGGTGTTGTTTGGTTAAATTTAGAAAACAGAGTTAATTTTAATCAGCCAGCTCACCTAATTGAAGTTGATTCCGTCGGAGAAGGCACAACCTACTGCCTAGACACCTCACAAATGAACGAATCTGGTGAGTGTCCCGTGGTGGCCTGGCCTTTGGGTGGCTATGAAGAAACACCTGTTTTGGAAATTGTTGCTGAAGATTTTGGTAAATTTTTTCTGGATAGGGTGGAAGAACAAATTGCTTTGAAAACAGAGCAAATTAGGTGATCAAGCGCCTCCTCTCCTGTTTTCTGATTCTTCTCCACACCCTGGCGAACGCCAGGGTTTTGGTGCCTGTTGAGGAAATTGCTTCCACGACGGCTGGCTTGGTGGGGCCAGCCCCTGAAGGCGGGGTTTTTTCTGCGAATTTTGCAGAAAATCTGGCGGCCCATGGGGCTCAACACCTCAGCTATGGCTTGAAAGCTGGGGCCATTTCCTTTGCCATCAACGGAGGCAGCGCGAAGGACGCTCTGAAAGGCGCAGGCCTCCTGGCAGTTGCCAATGCGGTTCAGGCGTCGGTGGCCAATGAGCTTGGGATTCTCCGCAAGGAAGGCTTGGATTTTGCCACTCACAAGATAGGCCACGCCCTCGCGGGCGCTGCCGCTGGCGCGATCCTCGACCCGAAAAACCCCGGGAAAGGCGCAGCAGCCGGTGCTATCGGGGCTGTGGTAGGGGAAGTGGTTGCGGAATGGCAGTTGGGCATTCCCCAATTATTGGAAAATAAGGACCACCTCCGCCCAGAAGATTTGCCAACCAGGGAACAAGCGGAAACAGCCCATAATCTGGCACGTTTAAGCGCTGCGACCGCAGCGCTGCTCTCGCGCCAGGACGTTGGAATCGCAACCCACACTGCCAACACAGCGGTTGAGCATAATAACGCATTCGCTTTGGCAAAATTAATTTTTGATGCCGCGGACAGGGCTGTGGGCATCGGCGAAGTTGCCTTGGAATCTTGGGAAATTTATGACAAAGAAGGGGGGAAAGCTGCTTTTAAAAACTTAGCGGTTGAAGGCGGAACGGCAATTTTTCTGGGCGCAACAGGCCGAAAAGCCTTGAAAGCGGTCAAAACATTAGGCAAAGTTAACAAGGTCCTTAAACCCCAAGCTGTCATTGGGAAGGGGCGTCATCAGGTTATGAAGCCTGAATCTCGAGCAGGTGGGGACCATACGGTGTTTAAAGTGAATAAAGAAGGAAAGATAACACACTACGAAACCTATGCAAAAAACCCAAAAAATCCATCAGGATTTGACAGTAAAAAACGTGTAGATTTAGTTGGAGAAGCGCATTTTAATAAAAAAACTGGGGCAAAAATTCCAACTCCTCATGTTACGGGCAAAGATATTCCAGGAGGCGTAAGACCTGCTCGACCAGATGAAATTCTTAATCAGTAAAGAAGGTGGATATTATGAATGAACTTGAATGGCTAGAAAATTATTACCTGAGTTGTTGTGATGGGGATTGGGAACACCAGTTTGGCGTAAAGATTGGGACATTAGATAACCCAGGTTGGGAGTTGGAAATTGCACTTGAAGAGACTTTTTTGGAAGAAGTTCCTTTTGAGAAAATTCATGATGAACGAACTGAAAATAACTGGGTAGTTTGTTTTGTCAAAGATGAAAAATTTTTAGGATACGGCGGCCCTCAAAATTTGCGTGAATTGATTCGTATTTTCAGAGAATGGGTTGAATCTCATGAAGATGATGCATAGATTTTTCATCACTTTTTTCCTCCTCCACACCCTGGCGAACGCCAGGGTTTTGGTGCCTGTTGAGGAGATTGCTGCTACGAAAGCAGGGATGCAGGCCGTTGCTTCCGCAACCGTTGTGGGAACGGTGAATCACCAAGGCAACGTTGGCAGAGCGCTAGAAGACATGGCCAAACCCGAGGGTTTGCGCGCCA
>JBOFKH010000007.1:0-11736 GCA_051657225.1 Alphaproteobacteria bacterium | reverse complement strand
AAGCGAGATTTATCTCCTTTTTCTCAGTTTCTATTATCCGCCTTGTTTGTTGTTATCCCGTTGGTTGTATTTATACTTTCCCAACTGACGTCCTTTTTTCTCCTGGAGCAGGGTGCTATTCAGCGTCAAATTATCGCTTCCCTTTCCATGGGAGGGTGTTTGCTCTGGCTTATTTGGCGCCTAACCCACTTGTTGGCCCATCAGCAAAAACCATTTCCCTTTTTCGCCAGGTTGCCGCGCTCTGTGATGCAACGGTTTTCTTCCAGCATTAAGGGGATGACGGTTACCTATGTTGTTGGTGTACTTTGCATGGATTTAGCTGTTCTTTTTCATGTTGAAGAGGGGGGGCAAAAAATCATCTCAGGTCTTGTGGGAATCGTCTTCTTGGTGTTTGCTATTTTGCTGCTTTCAGCTTTAAGAAGGCCAGTTACCTTGGCTCTGCTAAGGAGCCGGTTTTTATTAGCCCAAGCCATAGCTTCTTTTTGGTGGGGATTGGCTTCTCTAGCATGTACCATCATCTATGTGTTATGGTTATTTGACGAAGTAAGCCTGGGGCGAGCCCTTGGTCCGTTGATTCTCACCCTTTGTTTAATCCCTCTTTGCAACAAATTAGTCCGTTTTATCCGGAAAATCCGTTTATCCTACCTTTGGAGACGGCGTAAAAGTTTTGAGAGCACCTCGCTTTACACCATGTTGAAAACCAATTCATTTTTTTCTAAGTTAACAAATTTCTTCGTGTACGCGTTAGGTGTGTGGGTTTTTGCAGAGGTTTGGGAAATCAAATTTTTGAATTCTATTCAAGAAACCCTGGGGACTAAATTTCTTCAGCAGGGCGTTGATGTTTTAGCACTTATTTTATCTGGATATATCTTGATTTACGGTGGCGACCGAATTTTGCGCTATTACCTAGAGGCTAAACAAAAAGAGAGCACAGCGGATGGGGATTTTGCCTTGGCGCGCTTTAAAACGCTTTTTCGTATTGTCAGAACGCTGTTGCGGATTGTGGTTTGGGTTCCCATGGTTCTTATCATTTTATCAATGAATTACGATATCACGCCCATCCTTGCCAGCGTCGGTATCTTAACCGCGGGTATTGCGTTTAGCGTGCAATCTTTTGTTAAAGATTTTGTAACCAGCTTTTTTATGATTTTAGAAAACACCCTTGTGGTGGGAGATCAAGTCGAGATTGATGAAAAAGCAGGCATTGTAGAGGATTTAAGCCTGCGTACCTTGCGGGTGCGGATGGATAATGGGATTTTGCTGACCATCCCCTTCAGCCAAATCGGGATTGTGGGGAATAAAAGTCGTCTTTTTTCTTGTGTTATTTGTAATATATCCATAGCATACGGCGAAAATATAGATCATATTCAACAGCTTGTTGAAAAATCCTATCAAATTCTTAAAAAAACACCTTCGTTTTCAAAAAAAGTGTTGGCACCTCTTGAAATACGTGGCATCAACGAAGTAACAGATTTTTCGATGATTTTTCAGGTGCGTTTGAGAACAATGCCGAGTCAGCAAGATATTGTTCGGCGTGGGTTTAATCGTATTTTGAAGCAAGTCTTTGATGAAGCAAACATTCAAGTTCCAACGCCTTCTTATTCTATTACAGGAAGAAGCCCCAGCTTGACGAATACGGTTATATGAACCAAACGTTACATTGTAAAAAAAGGAAATGAGATGAAATTTTGGGTCCCACGTAAGCTATCGAAAAGCTTGGTACCTTCGATGCTTGGGTTGACGTTGATGTATTTTATCTACCACGCCATTCAGGGGGAGCGGGGGATTTTTGGGTGGATGGAGCTTTCCCGGGAGTGTGAGCTTCAAGAACGTCATTTACAAGCGTTGATGTTGGAGAAAGAAGAGTTGGAAACAAAAGTGGGCTTGATGTCTAAAGAAATTGATCCTGATTTGCTGGAATATCAAGTTCGTTTGCTGTTAGGATATGCAGCCTCCAATGAGATGATTATCCTAAAGCCTGTTGAAGCGGACGAAACGCCATGATAGAAGACCAAAATTTTCCCATTTGCATTGATTTAGACGGCACCCTTGTGAGAGAAGAGACCTTGTGGGTTTTGCTTAAGAAATTGTGGGAAAAATCTTGGGTTGGTGTGTTGCATGTAGCGTTTACGTTTTGTTTCAAAGGAAGGGCAGCCTTCAAGCGCGTCCTGGCCCAAAAGGTGATGCTTGATCCCGCAAAACTTTCTTACCACCCAGAGCTTTTAAAAGATTTAGAGCGCTTGTCCCAAGAGGGAAAAACTTTGGTCCTTGCAACAGGGGCAGATCTTCTTGTTGCAAAAAAGATAGCTAATTATTTAGGTTTTTTTAAATTGGTCATCGCCAGCCAAGGAACCCAAAATGTTGTCGGGATCATCAAAGCGACGATTCTTGCTAATACGTTTGGCCCTGGCCGCTTTATTTATGCAGGAAATTCTTGGAAGGATATCCCTGTGTGGGACCAAGCGGCCCACATCGTGATCGTCAATGCGCCATCAAGGTTGGTTGCTGCAGTTAAGAAGAAAAAGGGACGCAAGAAGCGGTTGAAGACCTATGAATAAGCTTTGGACTTGGTTGCAGATGGAGGGTTATGGGGTTTACGTGTGGAGTGCCTATGGTTTTGCCATGGCAGCGCTGGCTCTTTTAGCGAGGCATTTGCAGGCTTCGGCACGAAAAGCCAGAGAGGCTTACACAATCCTCACCCAAGGAGATCTATCAGATTCTTCGGCGGAAAAATTTCGTTGACATGTTGGGGGAGCTGAAACAAAAGTGGCGTCGTTTAATCAAGCTTCTTCTTCTGTTACTGCTGATGGCTTGTAGCCTGGGTCTCATTTGTTACGCTTTTCAAACCAGCATGATCTTTTTTTATACGCCCAAGCATTTTTTGAGCCTTTCTCCAGGCCAGCGCGCCCAAGAAAAGCTGATTCGGCTGGGGGGCCTGGTGAAGGTGGGTTCTTTCCACGGAAAGTTTGAAAACAAACGGTTTGTGCTTCAAGATGAGACCCATGAAATCTCGGTGCACTATCAAGGAAGCCTTCCAGATTTATTTCGGGAGGGGCAGGGGGTTGTAGTGGAAGGCATCTGGCAAGAGGACCTCCAACAATTTCAGGCTCGTAAGCTTTTCACCAAGCATGATGAAACCTACATGCCCCGGGAGCTTGTTCAATCCTTAAAGGAAAAAGGCAGATGGCAGCATTCTACCACTTCGCCCCAGAAATAGGATTGGTGTCCCTGTGGCTTGCCGCTGCCTTTGGTGTTGTGCAAGGTGTGGCAGGGGGATGGAACTTCTGGCATTTTTCGCCCAAACGGTTTCAGCTGCTCCAGGTTTCAACATACATGCAGCTGGCTTTTTTGAGCCTTTGCTTGTTGATTCTTGGGTGGGCTTATGTCAGCTGTCAATTTTCCTTTTTGAATGTTTTTTCCAACAACCACACCCACATGCCCTGGTTCTTTCGCCTAGGGGCCCTGTGGGGAAATTATGAAGGGTCTTTGTTGCTGGGGTGCTGGATGTTGAGTTTGTTTGGGACATTGCTGGCGGCACTGCATCAGTCCCAGGCAAGAACGTCCACGGCTGTGATGGTTCAAGGGCTGATCACCCTTTCGTTTCTCTGTTTTATGATCTGTTTGAGCCATCCGTTTGAGCCCTTCCCGCTAGAAAAAATCCCCTCCCAAGGCTTGGCCCTCAACCCTTTGCTTCAGGACCGTTCCTTGCTGATCCACCCACCCACGCTCTATTTTGGCTATCTGGGGTTTTCCGTTCCCTTTTCCTGGAGCCTTGCCTTTATGTTGCACCAAGATGCGTCTTCATGGGCTCGGCTGGTGCGTCCCTGGGCTTTGTTGGCCTGGTCATTTTTAACCCTCGGCATTGGATGGGGAAGCTGGTGGGCTTATTATGAGCTTGGCTGGGGAGGCTGGTGGTTTTGGGACCCTGTGGAAAATGCATCCCTTATGCCGTGGCTTGTAGGGACGGCGATGCTTCATGTGCTGAGGACTGGTTCAGGTCCACAGCCTCCATTTTTCTTGAGAGGCTATTTGCTGGCCAGTGTTTTGGCATTTTCCCTTTGTTTGCTGGGGATTTATCTAACCCGAGCGGGGATCCTTTCCTCTGTTCACAGCTTTGCCTACGACCCCGCAAAGGGTTTTTACCTCTTCCTTATTTTTGTAGGCTTCAGCCTCCTTGGGTTTGGTTTTATG
Source organism: Alphaproteobacteria bacterium (assembly GCA_051657225.1). Taxonomy (GTDB): domain Bacteria; phylum Pseudomonadota; class Alphaproteobacteria; order Holosporales; family JBOFFI01; genus JBOFFI01. The sequence continues at coordinate 7,545 of JBOFKH010000007.1, read as the reverse complement.
GGGTATAACTGCATACGCAAGCGTGGCCTTCTTTATCAACCCTCTCTAAACGCTTTTTTGTCTTACCAAGGCGGGTTGAAGCTTCATTGGTTTATTTTTGTAGGCATGGCGTTAATGGTGTTACTTGGAACTTTTTTCCCGCTGGGTTACGAATGGGCGACAGGCAAAGCCATTGCACTGGATCCCAGCTATTTCACCTTCATTCTGCTCCCCTTCGCAAGCCTAGCCTTGCTGATCATGCCGCTGGTCCCTTTTGTGACCGAAGAGGGAAAGCTTTTGAAGGCCCTTGCTCCCCTCAGCTTTGCGGCGACTTTAACCCTGGGGAGCGTGCTTTTCATCAGCGTTGCCGTCAGCATCCCTTCGTTGCTGGCTCTGATGGTGCTATCCCTTGGGGCATGGGTGTTGTGGGGCACCAGCTTTTGGGGCTGGCGCATGGTACGCCAACGGGACGGATCTCGTTTAGGAGCCCTCTTGGCCCACGCTGGCGTTGGGATTACCTTTATTGGCTTAGGGGTTGCAAGCTTTTGGCGCGTCGAAACCGAAGCCGTTCTCCCGCTCCAAGGGGCCATGCAGGTGGGGCCTTATGCGCTGACACTAACATCTGTAGACCTCCAAGAGGGGAAGTTGTTTGACCGCTATCAAGCACGGCTGAAGCTTAGCCAACAAGGGCGGGGCCTTGCTATTTTGACGCCAGAAAAGCGGCTCTATCACCCTCAAGAATCCTTGATTTCTGAAACCGCCATTTACACCACAGGGCTTGCAGATGTGTACACGATTTTGGAGGAAGCCTATTCAAACAAAACCTGGAAGATCAAGGCTATGTATCTTCCTCTAGCGCCTTGGATCTGGACTGGATGTTTCGCCATGCTGCTAGGGGGGCTCTATAGTTTTGGATATTTTTTTAAAAAGCGAAACCCAAGCTGATATTTTAAAAATAGTCCCTGACTTTTGAAAAAGAACATGCTAGAAAACAGGAAGCAGGGTGTGGGGCTGCTTTTTTTGAAGGTTTCTAATCAAATTATATATAATAATTTGAAAAATGGGAAGCGGAGAGAGGGAACAAGTGCGTAATAAGGATTTAAGAGACGAGAAAATCGAGGCTATCCTAACGGGTGCTCTGAGTAAAATTTCGCAAGATAAAACAGACGTTTTCAGGGCTTTTGTGGGGGAGCTTTATCATAATTTAGCCTCCTATGATCTGGATGAAAAAGACCCTGCTTACCTATCTGAAGTGGCGCTTCAGGCCTGGGATTTTTTGCAAACGCGGGCCTCGGGAACCCCCAAAATTCACATTTCCAACCAAACGTTTGAAGAGGAAGGGCAATCTTTTCAACGCACGATCATTGAAGTGGTCCACGATAACCTGTCTTTTTTGGTGGATTCCATCGCTGCTTTTTTGAATGCCAAAGGGTTGTCGTTAAATTTTGTCCTTCATCCTGTATTGAGAGTAGCCCGAGACAGTCGTGGCAACCTTCTTTCTCTTTGTTCTCCTCGGGAGATTTCCTGCACAGGTTCCATTGATGAATCCTTCATCCGCTATGAGACCACAGAACATATCTTGCCCAGCGCTTTTTCTGGGGTTAAAGCTCAAATTCTGGCCATTTTAGAAGACATCCAACTGGCAGTTGGGGATTGGCAGGAAATGCGTGCTAAGGTGCAAGAAGCTTTGGGAGATTTAGAGCGCTATCCCGCTTCTCAAAAAGATGAGGCATTTCGTGAGACCTTAGATTTTCTTTCTTGGTTAGGGGACCATCACTTCACCTTCTTGGGCTATTGCGCTTATCGGTTTAGGGAAGAAAACAGCCTCATCCAAGGCGTTGATGCCCAAGCAGGCTTAGGCATTTTAAGGGCTCCTGAGCGACAAAAGCTTCAGGTTGTCTTCGAAGGTGTGCGTCGCAAACCCGAAAATATCCAATTTTTGTTAGAATCTCAGCCTCTTATTATTACGAAAACCAGCCAACGTTCCACCATCCATCGTATTGATTTTATGGATTGCATTGGTGTTAAACAGTTTGATGCGAAAGGCCACGTTGTTGGATTTCACCAATTTTTAGGGCTCTTTACCTCCAGTGCTTATAACCAAAGTGCCCGAGACATTCCCCTCCTTCGGTATAAAATCAGCCAGGTCCTCAAGCAAACAGGGCTTGCCCCCAATTGGCATGATGGAAAAGCGCTGATCCATGTGCTGGAAACCCTTCCCCGGGAAGAGCTGCTCCAAAGTTCTGTTCCAGAGCTTTATGAGCTGAGCTTCTCAGTTTTACAGCTCCAAGAACGTCAGCGGCTCAGTTTTTTTATGCGTCCTGATCAATTTGGGCGCTATCTTTCTTGTTTTATCTATATCCCAAGAGAGCGTTATGGCGCGACCCTTCGGAAAAAAATGGGAGAAATGTTGGAAAAAATCTTCCAAGGGAAGATCAGCTCGTGGAATATCCACCTGGGAGATTTGGCCTTTGCTCGCCTGCATTACATCATCTCGCTTCCAGCAGAATTTGAGATAGCAGCGTATGACACCCAAGCCATTGAAAAGCAGCTGTTCCAACAGCTGTTCACCTGGGGAGATTTTTTCAAAAAGAGCGTCAAAAAGCGCTATGGTGATGAAGCTGGCGAGGGGTTGTTTAACCAATATGGTGAGGCGTTTTCAAGGGCCTACCAAGACCAATTTGATGCAGAAGAAGCCATGCGCGATATTGAATTTATCGAAGCAGCGCTTCAACAAGACAGCCTGCAGGTTTCTCTCAAACAAATCGAAGCAAGCTCAGGCGCCACGTTACAGATCAAGCTTTATAATCCCCACAGTATCATCTTTTTAAGCAATATCTTGCCTGTTTTTGAACAGATGGGGCTTAAAGTCACAACAGAAATTCCTTTTAAGGTTTTGCTCCAGGGGCGACAAGAGCCCTTCTGGATCCATTCTTTAGAAGTTTTCCCGCTTCTTTCCGGGCGTGTCCCTTCAGCCGCTGAGCAAGCCCTTTTTCTAGAAGCTTTTCTAAAAATTTGGCACCAAGAAGCTGAAAATGATGGCTTTAATCGCCTTGTCCTAGAAGCAGGTTTAACCTGGCGAGAATGCCAAATTTTACGAACCTACTCCCGCTATTTAAAACAGCTGAACACCCCCTTTAGTCAGGCTTATATTGAGCAGGTCTTAGCCAAAGAACCAGACATTGTACGGGAGCTGGTAGCGTTTTTCTGCCTCAGGTTTTCTCCTGATGTTGAAGGCGACCGGGAGTCTGCGTGCCTTGAAAAGCAAGCTGCTTTGGAAAAATTGTTAGATGGCGTCACCAACAGCGATGAAGACCGCATCCTGCGGCGCTTTTTGAACCTCATCACCGCGACGGTTCGCACCAATTTTTATCAAACAGATGCCACAGGCGCTGTGAAGCCCTACCTTTCGCTGAAGCTTCATTCCCAGCGGGTGGATGAATCCCCGCGTCCGGTGCCATTGTACGAAATCTTCGTCTATGCGGCTCAGTTTGAGGCGATCCACTTGCGAGGCGGAAAAGTTGCAAGGGGTGGCATTCGCTGGTCAGACAGGCCCGAAGACTATCGAACGGAGCTGCATGATTTATGGAAAACCCAGACGGTTAAAAACGCTGTCATCGTTCCGGTGGGGTCAAAAGGCGCTTTTGTCGTCAAAAAAACAGATGCTCCAACTCGGGAAGCATGGCTAGAAGAAGGCATTCAGTGTTACAAGCGCTTCATGCGGGCGCTTTTGGAATTAACCGACAATTGGGTGAAAGGCAAGCTCGTTTCCCCTGAAAAAACCGTTCGGTATGATGATGAAGATCCTTATCTCGTGGTCGCAGCAGACAAAGGGACCGCGACGTTTTCGGATATTGCGAATCAAATCTCCCATGAATTTAACTTTTGGCTGGGAGATGCCTTTGCTTCAGGGGGGTCTGTTGGCTATGATCACAAAAAAATGGGCATCACAGCCAGGGGTGCTTGGAAATCTGTTGAGCACCATTTTAAAGCCCTTGGTGTGAATGTCAGCAAAGACCCTGTCACCGTTGTAGGCGTGGGGGATATGTCAGGGGATGTTTTTGGTAATGGTATGCTGTTGTCCAAAAGCCTCAAGCTGGTTGCTGCCTTTAACCATCAACACATTTTTCTTGACCCTACTCCTCATCCTTTGAAAAGCTATGAAGAACGGAAACGCTTGTTTGAGCTCCCCCGATCTACATGGATGGAGTATCAGCCCAACCTCATCTCTGAGGGGGGAGGCGTGTTTGAACGATCCGCTAAACGCATCTCCTTGTCCCCTGAGGTAAAGGCGATGCTTCAGGTAAAAGAAGATTCGCTGACACCCCAAGAGCTTATACGCTGTCTCTTAAAAATCCAGGTAGATCTTCTCTGGTTTGGAGGCATTGGTACCTTTGTAAAGGCAAGCCATGAAAACAATGCTGAAGTGGGCGACAAGGCCAACGATGCGTGCAGGGTTGATGGAAGAGATATTCAGGCAAAGGTGATTGCGGAAGGGGCTAATCTAGGACTTACCCAAGGGGGGCGCATTGAATATGCCCTCAAAGGGGGGAATCTTAACACGGACGCTTTGGATAATTCCGCGGGGGTGGATTGCTCAGACCACGAAGTCAACATCAAAATTTTGTTCCGCCCTCTTCTTGAGCAGCAAACTCTTCCGCTAGAAGCAAGAAATCAGTTGCTGGAAAGCATGACGGATGAGGTTGCACGCCTGGTTCTTCAAGATAATTACTGGCAGAACCAAGCTGTATCCCTTGCCCATGCTCACGCGCCCTACCTTTTAGAAGAGCATCGCTTCTTAATTCAAGACCTCGAACGCCTGCAAGGCCTCGACCGTAGCGTTGAGAATTTGCCTGATGAGGCGGAGCTCTCTCGCAGGCAATCGCTTCAAATGGGGCTCACAAAACCTGAGTTGTGCGTGTTGTTGGCTTATGCAAAGATTTATCTCTATCAAGAAGTGCTGTATTCTGATGTCGTAGATGACCCAGCTTTAGTTCCCATGTTGGTGCAATATTTCCCAGAAATTTTGGCTTCAAAGTTTCAAGAAGCTATTCTCCAGCATGCCTTGCGCCGGGAGATTATCGCCACCCACGTCAGCAATTTGATTGTTAACACAACGGGTCCAACATTTGTGTTTGAGATTGCGCGGCTGACAGGCCAACCTATCCCTCGCATTTTAAAAGCTATTCTTATCGTTCGCCACATTTTGCAGCTGGAATCTGTGGAGGACACCCTGGAGCAGTTGCCCCTCAACCTCACCTTACACCAGCAAATCATGTGGGAGGTTAACCGAGCTGTTAAAGTTTCAACGAATTGGTTTCTTGGGAATGAGAAGCTGGATAGTAAAATTGAAGCTATTATCACGCCTTACCAAAAACAATTTAAAACCCTGTCTGAAGTGCTGTTGAACATCCTTCCGGAATCCCACCGTCAAAAGCTGGATGCCAGAGCAGAGCAGCTTGCTTCCAGCGGTTTGCCTAGAGCATTTGCGCAGCAGCTTATCTTGTTGCACCTGTTTTCCCTGTCTGGGGACATCGTGCAGGTAGCCTCAAAGCTCACTTTGCCCGTGCAGGATGTGGCCTGGGTTTATCATACGGTGGGGGAGTCTTTAGGGCTACGTTGGCTTTGGGAAACTGCTTATGCTTTCCCTGCAGAAACCTATTGGTTGCGGACAGCGTTCCGCAGCATTCGAGAAGAGGTTCAGGCCGCCCACCGTTCTTTCGTCTCAAACATTTTGGCTTTTGCGGAGAAGGGCCGCTCAGTGGAACAAGCCATTGAAGCGTGGGAACAAGCCTACCATGAACCCCATCAACGTTACCAAATTTTCTTGAAGCAAATGATGGCCAACACGGTGATTGACTTAGGGTCGCTCGTTATTTTGAACCAAAAATTGCGTCAGTTGGAGGCCCAGACAAGGCCGTTGTGAGGGGCTTGTAGCCTAGATTCCCGTGGAAGAAAATCCGGAGCAATGTGTCATTTCCGCGGAGGCGGGAATTCAGGAAAACCCATCAAAAGCTTAAAAAAATGGCATGAATTGAAGGGAAATGCAGCTTAGGGAAGACTGGCCTGCAAAGGGTCTGAAGACTGAATCCTTGCCTCCACGAGGATTACAAAATGGTAAATTTGCCATTCATCCTGAAGGCGTACTTCAGAAACATACAAGTTGAGAAATTTCGAAAGAGTTCTTATTTCTTAAGCCAATCTTTAATGATCCCAACCTGTTCAGGGGTTGCAAGGGAAGGAGGGTGACCAATGCCTGGAAGCTCAATAAGGCTGACGTCTTTCTTTTGGGCCATTTTTTTGGCTGTTTCAGCGGAGATAATGTCAGATAAGGCTCCACGCAAAAGAAATGTCGGACACTTGATGTTGTTCCAATAGGCAGAAAAATCAACGTCTACATACTCTTCATTTTTAGAAAAAGTATGACCTGCCGCTGGATCATAAGCAAATTCCCACATTTTCTTTGCTTCGTTGAATTTTACACTGTGCTTGAGCAAATTTTCTAAAGCTGCTTCCCCGATTTCGCCCATAAATTTAAGGTGATTTTCCAGGAGGTAAGCGCGAGCTTCTGCTTCTGTTTTGAAGCTTGTTTGAACCTCTGCATAGGTCGCGATGCGCTTTAAACCTTCAGCAGACACCACAGAGCCGATGTCATTCAAAATCAATTTTTTAAGGGGGGTTTGGGGAGAGCTAGCGAGCATAATCCCCATCAATCCTCCCATGGAGGTGCCAACCCATGAAACCCGATCCACGTTAATTCTGGATAGGAGTGTTGTCATGTCCGCGAGGTATTGGGGGTAGGAATATAAAAAAGCATCTCCCAAATAATCACTATCTCCTCTGCCAACAACATCTGGGCAAATGACACGGTAATCTTCAGCCAGGTGTTGAGCTAAAAAATCAAAATCATGGCGATTGCGCGTAAGGCCGTGGACACACACCACCACATCGCGGTTTTTAGGATCTCCCCATTCGCTATAAAGCACTTTGTGGAAACCTGTTGGGTTGAGCCCTAAAAAAGATTTTTCTTGCGCTGTGTGTTGCATCCCCTACGGTCCTTATTTTAAATCATCTGGGTTCAGTCTACCTTAAACTGTTTGCAAAATGATTACCGAAGGGTTAGGAAAATAGGATTTTCAGCCTTACTTTTCTGCGCGCTCCACCAGTTTTTCTTTAATAGCACCAATAGCTTTGGCAGGGTTCAGCCCTTTCGGACATGTTTGGGTGCAGTTCATAATGGTGTGGCAGCGGTACAGTTTAAACGGATCTTCCAGCTCATCCAACCGTTCCCCCGTGGCCTCATCTCTGCTGTCCGCAATCCAACGAGAAGCTTGCAGCAACACCGCAGGGCCTAAATATTTATCTCCATTCCACCAATAGCTGGGGCAACTGGTGCTGCAGCAAAAACAAAGGATGCATTCCCACAGGCCGTCCAATTGGGCGCGCTCCTCGACACTTTGGAGCCGCTCTTTCCCAGCGGGGGCTGGCGTGTCACTCTGTAACCAAGGTTTAACAGACGCGTGCTGGGCATAGGCGTGGGTGAGGTCTGGGACCAAATCTTTTACA
>JBOFKH010000006.1:0-12596 GCA_051657225.1 Alphaproteobacteria bacterium | reverse complement strand
TCCAGGGTCTGATTTCTTACCAGGCAAGCTATCCTTGATTTTTTCCCACTGATCGTCTCTTAAATCGTACATCCTCTTCTCCTTTTATTAGGGAGAGATTATTTTATCACTTTTTAAATTAAATGTCGACGCTACCTAAATTCTACCTATCATCCTAACATAAAAAAAATCTTTTGACGACACTATCTAGCGACAGGTAGATGCTTTCTTTTTTGGAGATGGAACGCATCCTTTTGGGCAAGGCCTTGGCTTTTTCCGCCTCTTTATGACCTTTTTTTTCTGCTGGCACGGTTTTACAGGCTTCACATAGGCAATGGCTTCTGGCGGTTTAGATTCACAAGTTTCTGTTTTGATTTGGGGCTTCGGGCAAGCTTTAGGAGGTTCATAACAACCTACAAGACGGTTTTCCCACCCCGGTTGGGCTTCATGGTAACAGTCGACACCCCCCAAAGTCTCATAGCAATAGGTTGCGTGCGCCGTTGATGGACAAGGCGTCGGCCCAACCCAACCTGAAACCATAAGCTCATTGGCTCGCTCAGGAGTGTTGGTATACTTGCATCCAGAAATCAGGAAAACAAGAATAAGGCTTAAAAAGGTATAAGCAGGTACGGTTTTCATGGTCGTCCTTTTCGGTGTTACGCCGTCAGCAATGCAAAACGCCTGCCAAAAAAGCCTGGTGAAAATTTTCTTTTCAAAATATTCAGAAAGCGCAGAACCTATCAATAAGCTTAGAGCTATGTTAAAATAGTTTTATTTTTTAAGTTGCGTTTCGAACGAGTTTCGGCATAGAATCGGCCCTAGATTTTGAAGAAAAATGGAAATTTAAATATTTTCCCAATTTTTCTTTGATGTCTGAAGCCCCAAAAAAGGAGGGGTGGCCGAGCGGTCAATGGCAGCAGACTGTAAATCTGCCGACGAATGTCTACGTAGGTTCGAATCCTACTCCCTCCACCATTTTTGACGGGCTCTTTTGTTCTCGTCGCGCGGGTGTAGCTCAATGGTAGAGCCCCAGCCTTCCAAGCTGGCCACGTGGGTTCGATTCCCATCACCCGCTCCATTTTCTTTTATAAATTCTCCTCTTCCCTTCCATGGATGAAATGGTTAAAATGCTGGAGATATAATTTTCCGGAGAAGAGGGTTGAGATTGATCATGAAAGAACTAACCGACGAAACATTCCAAGAAACGATTTCAAGCTCTGAGCTGCCTGTTTTGGTAGATTTTTGGGCACCATGGTGCGGCCCCTGCAAGCTATTGGCTCCCGTTCTTGACGAAATTGCCCAAGAGATGGCAGGGAAATTAGTGGTTGCGAAGCTTCAGATTGATGAAAATCCTGTAACGCCTTCTCAGTTTGGGGTTCGGAGCATTCCAACCCTTATTCTTTTTGCAAAAGGGAAAGCTGTTGACAGCAAAATGGGTCTTCAACCTAAGGAAGCCTTAATGAAATGGATCCAATCTTGCCTTTAGATTTCAGGTGACTGGAGGGCTTTTTTTCTGTGAAGAGAAATTTGTGTTACCATTTTGACTAAGTAGCACAAATGAAGGGGGCCGAGCCATGCGTCTCCGTTTTTCAAATTTCGTTTTTTTTATCAGCTTTCTCTCTTTTCCCGCGGAAGCGGTCGAAGATGTTTATACTGAAAAAAAAGAGGCAATCGTTCGATCTTTACAAAAACTTCAAAAGAATCGTCCTGAATTGAAAGAGCCCTTGGCTGGGATAGATTATTTTGAACAAGGCTTGCGCATTCGATCCCACTTTTCTGGGGAGACGGCCCATGAAATTCACAGCTTGCCTTTGCCTGATGAAATTCTCAAATCTATGATGCATGCTTTAAGAACATATAAGCAAGAGCAACCCCTGGAACCCCAAGAGGCCGCCCAAGTAAAATCTCAACCTCTGTTTAAGCTAAAACGACATCCCGTTCTTAGGAGTGCATCTTCAAATCGTGAGACTGAAGACATGAAACGGCCCAAATCGCCCCCCTCGAAGCGCTCAGAAGAACCCGAGATGCCAATTGCTAAGAATCAATCTTTTGGGTTGCGTGACGTACCAGCAAAAATCTCTCCCCCAAATGCAGCTCCCCTTTCCTCCGAAATGGTGCCTCTTGGCTTTGAAAAAGAAAGCAAAAAAAGCTCTCCTATATCACCTACAACATATCCCTCGCTTATACGTTCAGAAGCCCCCAAAGAACGTTTTTCTTTGATGCAAAAAATTCTGGAGCTACGGGATAAAAAAAGAAAAGAGAGGGAGAAAAGAAAGTCTCCAAACCTAGAGGTAAAACCACTTCCCTCACTGGCGGACTTTCCAGATTTGGAGCTTCCTCCACAGGAAAATTTAAAGGCGAAAGAATCGTTTTCTCCCAAGCGCTCTGAAACTCCAAAAAAGATGCTTTTCAGACAACTTTCTGCAGGGCCTAAAGAAGAGAAAAAAAGATCGGTGAACCTCGAGATCCAGTGGCTTGCTTCTGAATCTACAGGCCTAACTCAGCAAGAGGAGAAGCACGAAGGCTCATTTATGCTAAGCTCAAAAACATCTCCTCCTCCCAAGCGCCCTGAAACTCCCAAAAAGACGCTTTTCAGACAACCTTCTGCAGGGTCAGATAAACAATCTGGCTCCTTCCCGTTGGGATTGAAGGCGAAAAAACCACGCTCCACCTTGAAAGATTTTTTTGGTGATTATTTTCAAATCGTTGCTGAAAAAAAATTTGAAGGCACCAAAAGTACTCTCTATTTTGAGAATTCGGATTCTAGGGAAGAACTTGAAAAAGCCGTTAACCAAATGCTTTTCGCAGAGGTCTATAAACCACTCCTCTTACCTATCGCGGGAGAAGAAAACCTGAGTCCGCTTATTTTTTCACTTGGGATGTTGAATCAAATCTTTTTTGTGCGCTTTTCGGACAAGCCCGTTTATACCCGTGGTCAGAAGATAAACCCTATATTCCAATCACGGTTTGATTGTATTTACGCGTGGGAATTCATTGAGCAGCTGAACAACTTTCAACAAAGCGAACCCCAAAAGGGGGCTTTTTTTGAGGCTATTCCAACACCGTTAGAAGAGATGAAGGAAAACATGAAACCTGTTTTTGACTTCTCCCTTGACATCCACCGCATGATTTTAAGTCTTGCAGAAACGGCCCCACCGGAAACTTTAGACAAAATAGGAGTCGCTTTGTATATAGCACTCTATGATAGCTTTCCTTATACGCTCTTTCCGGAGGATTTCAAAAACCCCAGAGAACTGATAGATTATTTAGAGCTCTTGGCTCGGCATTATCTTGCGACATATTACCTCTTCGATCCAGAAAGTGTGCGTGATCGCTTTGAATTTCAAGGAATACGCCAGAGGACTGCTGTCGTTGAAGCCCTCAACTACACAGCAAAACGGTTCAAAAAGCCTCCTTTTGACCATGACCCTGGACGTTTTGAGGCGACTCAGTTTTTGGTGCAGTATGTTTCAGCCCTTCGCCAAGAAGCAGAAATTTGGGTGGCATCTGGCTTTAAAAGCTTGGCCCAGGCCTTTAAGTAAAGAAGAGCTCCCAAAGGGAGCCCTCCTTTAATGTTAAGTTTAGAATTGATAAGCTAACCGCAGGCGGAATTTGTTGTCCGATAGCTTAAGTTTGCTGTCCCAGTTGTTGGTAGCAGTTGGCCCTACGCCGGTTGCCACAGCTTGCTGGCTTCCCTTTTTCTGATAGGTGGCATAGGTATATTCCAAACCAGCAATCAGGTTGCGGTTCAGCTTCATGTCAATCCCCGCACCCACCAAAAAGCCATTCAAACGCTTGTTGAGGAATTTTTGGGTGAGGGTAGTTGGCAATGCAATAGTTGCATTATCTGCGTACACAACTTGGGTTGCCTCAACCTTGGTGTTGGCCCACCCAAGCTTAATATAAGGCATGGTTTGATTAAAGATAAGCCCCATGCGTGCGGCCAATTCCAAGCCATCCTTTCGTTTGGCTTCTGTACTAATAAGCATACCAGGAGGAACAATTACCGTGGGATTAACAGTCGCATCATATTTGCCTTTGCTGCCATCCAAGAAATAGCCAAATTCAAGGCCCAGATAAACCCTAGACCCGCCAAATTCTTTACCATAGCCCAAGAAAAGGCCACCATTGGCACCATCCAGAGAAAGGTCATTTTTGTATGCTGGATCTACGCCACCTATAGTAGCCGACGTTAAAATTTGATTCGTCTTAGCTTTGTGGGAACCATAGCCAACGGCAGCACCGATATAAAAGCCACCCATATGGCAAGGGTTTTTGGCAGGTGCGGGCTGCATGGCGCTGTCATTTGCAAAGGCGCCAGAGGCTACCAGAGCAGAGCTTAAAAAAGCAGAATATACGATTGATTTTTTCATAAGAGTCACTTCCTTATTTTTTTAGTCATTGAAGTGCCTCAGAAAAAACAATAAATAAAAACAGACACTTGGGTCAAGGCATTCAAGCGTTCTTTTTCGTTTTCTGCACGATCGTTGCAAAATAGCAACAGTTTTAAGACGGGATAGCACCAGATCACTTCCCCTTTTTTCTCCTTGCCAAGAAACATGAAAGGGGGCTACTGTTGGCCCAATTTATATCATTGACCGTAAGCACTCACGTATGAAGAAAACCCAGCTCAATCCCTTGAAAATTGCAGTTCCTAAAGAAACCGTCGCCCTTGAGAGGCGAGTTGCCACCACCCCTGAAACAGTTAAAAAACTGGTGGCCCAAGGCTTTTCGGTTTATGTAGAGAAAGACGCAGGCGTTGCGGCTTCTTACCCTAACGAGGCCTATGCCCAAGCAGGCGCCATCATCGCAGCTTCTCCCCGGGAGACTTACGAACAAGCTAAACTGATCTTAAAACTTCAGCCGCCCCAAGGTTCTGGGGAAGCGGGAACGGAAAGCGCCTTGATTCCAGAGGGCGCTACCTTGGTGGGTCTTTTTGGTGGCCTTTATGGAAAAGATCGCCTCCCTTTTTATCAAAAGAAAAAATGGCGGGTGTTTAGCCTGGAGCTTGTCCCCCGGATCAGCCGTGCCCAAGCTATGGACGTTTTGTCTTCTCAGATGAACCTGGCGGGCTATCGGGCCGTGATTGAAGCAGCCGCCCTCACCCAGCGGGTCTTCCCCATGATGATGACCGCAGGGGGAACCGTTCCCCCCGTGCAGGTGTTGGTTTTAGGGGCTGGGGTTGCAGGTTTGCAAGCCATTGCAACGGCCAAGCGCTTAGGGGCACGGGTGATGGCTTTTGATGTCCGCCCTGCGGTGAAGGAGCAAGTGGAAAGCTTAGGCGCCCAATTCGTTGATGTGCCAGCTCCTGCTTCAGGAGAAGATGCTGGCGGCTATGCCACAGAAATGGATGAGGCTTATCGCAAGCTTCAACAAGAAAAGCTGGCGGAAGTCCTCCAAAAGGTAGACGTGGTGATCTGTTCAGCCTTGGTGCCAGGTAAAGCGCCCCCCGTGTTGGTGACGGAGCCTCTCCTCAGAGTTTTGAAGCCGGGTGCAGTTGTTATAGATCTCGCGTCAGGCCCTTTGGGAGGAAACTGTTTTGGAAGCGTTCAAGACCAGTTATTAACCACAACCGGAGGCGTTCAGATTTTAGGCGCACGGGCTCTTGAAAGCCGCCTCGCAACGGATGCCTCAAACCTTTATGCCCGAAACGTCTATCACTTTTTGCAATTGCTGTGGGATGCAGAAGCCAAAGTTATCAAAGAAGCCCTGGATGATCCGATCCTCCAAGCGACGTGTCTTGCGAGCGCCTTAGCGGGTGTTAAATGACAAAGGAGCTGAGATGAAATCACCGCCCCAAGAGCCCTTTGGGTGTAAATTGGCTGAAGGAACTTACTATTGGTGCACCTGCGGGCTCAGCCAAAAACAACCGTTTTGTGATGGATCCCACAAACAAGACCCCAGTAAGGGAAAATCCCTTTCTTTCGTGTTGGAAAAGCCGGAGGAAGTGTTTTTATGTGGGTGCAAGCAAACACGTACCCCTCCTTTTTGTGACGGCTCCCACCAGAAACTTGAGAAAGATGTGTCATGTGTGGAATTGTAGGTGCCATCGCCAAGCGACAGAAATCTCTCGATCTGGAACGTGTGCGAGACATGCTGGGCTGTTTGCAACATCGAGGCCCTGACGGAGAGGGATTTTTTGCATCAGACACCGCTGCGTTGGGGCAGACGCGCCTTGCGATTATTGATCACACAGGCGGAAAGCAGCCTTTTTTTCTTGACCACCTCACCTTGGTGGCGAATGCTGAGATTTACAATTATCAAGAACTGAAGCAGCTGCTCCCTGAAGCACCTTTCAAAACTGAATCAGATATCGAACCGCTTTTGTTTTTATATCGGCGGTACGGCCTGGATTTTGTAAAATTGCTTCGGGGCATGTTTGCCCTCGCCGTCTATGATCGAACCCAAGGGGAGTTGATCCTCGCCCGGGACCCCTTTGGGATTAAGCCGCTCTATTATGCTGAGACGCCTAGGGGTTTCTTTTTTGCATCAGAGCTTCAGGCGCTGTTAAAGGCCGGCGTCGCCTCCCGAGAGCTAGACCCAGGGATGCAAGAGGAGCTGCTTCAGCTGCGCTTCACCGTTGGCCGAGAGACACCTTTCAAAGAAATTAAGCGCGTTCTTCCGGGAGAGGTGTTGCGTGTTTATGAAGGGGTGATTGTCGCCTCCCATATCCGAACCACTCCCTTGTTCACGCCTGCAGTCCCTTTAGGAGAAGCTGAAGCTTTTTCCTTGCTGGATCAGCATTTGGATGAGAGTGTTCGCCTTCATTTGCGCAGTGACGTGCCATATGGTCTTTTTTTATCAGGTGGCGTTGACTCTTCAACCCTCCTGGCGCTGATGCATCGCATCACCACCCAGCCTGTCCAAACGTTTACCACCGTGTTTCCAGAGTCTCCCAAGCACGATGAATCAGCCTATGCACGGGTAACAGCACAGGTCTGTGGCGCCAACCATCATGAAGTGCCCTTTACAGAAGCAGATTTTTGGGAATTTCTTCCACGGGTTGTCAACGTGGTGGACGATCCGTTTCTAGATTATTCTGCTCTGCCTACGTATAAAATGGCCTCCGTTGCAAAAGCCCATGGCATCAAAGTGATCCTGTGTGGAGAAGGAGCGGATGAGCTGCTGGCCGGCTACCGACGCTATCGAAAAGCATCTTGGCCTTGGTGGCTTGGGGGACGCGTGATGCGTCAACGCGGTAATTTCTCTAAAACAGCTTTGCTGCGCCATCAAACCGATGGGTGGAAAGCATCTTTACAAAGTGCCCTGCAAACTGGAGAGGGGCTGACTAACCTACAACGCGCCCAGGGCATTGATTGCAAAACCTGGTTACCCAGCAATTTATTAAACCGTTTGGATCGATGCTTAATGGCCCACGGCTTAGAAGGCCGAACACCCTTCCTTGAGCCCAAGCTCAGCGCGTTTTTGTTTGGGTTACCAGACTCGCTCAAGCTTCGTAAAGGCCATCATAAATGGCTTTTACGCACGTGGCTTGAGGCAAACCTCCCTGAGGCACGCCCTTTCGCGAAAAAGCAAGGCTTCACCTTTCCAGCAGAGGCTTGGGTCTTGAAGCAAGGGAAGGTTCTTGGGGAGCTGCTCGCAAAACAGCCTGGCATCCAAGAGCTTTGTGTGCCAGAAGAGGTGCGTGCACTTTTTGGGAGTTCTAGCAAAAAACAGGGCTTTTTGGCCTGGAGCCTTCTTTTTTATGCCCTTTGGCACCGCAAGCACGTGCTGGGTCTTTCTCTGGAAGGTGGAAGCGTTCGGGAGTTATTAGACCAAGCTTAGAGCCAGACGTGCTCCCTAAACAAAAAATGGGGCGAGTGACCGGGATCGAACCGGCGACCTCCAGAACCACAACCTGGCGCTCTAACCAACTGAGCTACACCCGCCATATACCAATAGGTACCCTTTTGTAGCTCGAGGAACTGCTCTGGGTCAAGATTTTTTATTAGCATTTCTTTTACCCATGCTGTAAAAAATTTTCACTCCCACAAGGCGGGCGCGAACAGTTGCGTAGCTGGCAAAGATGTGCTAACCATAGATGTCCGTGTTTGTAGTGGAAATTTTCCAGCGAATCTCCACCTTTCACGCATTTTCTTGGAATTGAACGGCTCCACGGAGGAGATGTGAATTTTCGCTCTGCCCCTTTGATTAAGCGCTACGCGAATGTTCTGTTAGAACTTTGCGAAAATTCTGACACCCGCAAAGCTTTTGAAAAAGATTGCCAGGCTTTGGGGAATGTCCTTCAAAAAGACCCGGAAGGTTGGCAATTTATCACCAGCCCCCTTATGTCACAAGCCCAAAAGAAAAAATTGCTGCTTGAGCTGGCAAAACATTTAAAATTTTCTAAGCTTATGAAAGGGTTGCTTGGCCTTTTGGTCTATCACCGGCGCTTGCCTATGCTGGAAGCGGTCATAGCCTGTTTCCTGGAACGCATAGCCTCCCAAGCGGACGCTTGTAACGTGCGTTTAATCACAGCACACGCCCTTTCAGAACAAGAAAGAGACATGCTTCAGGGGATTTTGCACAAAACCCTTCGCAAGCAGATTCAGCTTGTGCCTGAAATCCAACCGGACATCTTAGGCGGGCTTGTGCTTTTGTGGGAGCAGTTCCGATGTGATGCTTCCATTGCAACACGCCTGAAACGTTTACGTCAACAGCTTCAAGTAGAAAGTTAAGAGTTTATGAAATTAGGTGCAGGAGAAATTTCCTCTCTTTTGAAAAAGCAAATCTTGGAAGCAGATCAGTCTTTTTCTGTTGAAGAAATAGGGCCTGTTTTAACGGTTGGAGATGGCATCGCTAGGGTTTGGGGACTGGATAATGCCCAAATGGGCGAAATGGTTGAGTTTCCAAGCGGTGTCAAGGGGATGGTTTTGAACCTAGAGTCTGACAGCGTAGGGATTGTGATTTTTGGGGATGATCGTCAGATTAAAGAAGGGGATCTTGTCCGTCGCACAGGAACCATTATGGATGTTCCTGTGGGGAAAGGCCTGCTGGGCCGGGTGGTAGACGGTTTGGGTAACCCCATCGATGGCAAGGGCCCTTTGCAGGACGTCACCACTATGCGGGTTGAGCGTAAAGCACCCGGCATCGTCCAGCGTCGCTCTGTGTTTGAGCCTATGCAAACGGGTATCAAAGCCATTGACGCGCTTGTTCCCATTGGCCGGGGACAGCGAGAGCTTATCATCGGAGATCGCCAGACAGGGAAAACCAGCATTGCATTGGACACCATTTTAAATCAGCGTTCTTTGAATGAGGGAAAAAGCCCCCAGGAAAAAATGCACTGCATCTATGTCGCCATTGGCCAAAAGCGATCAACCATTGCGCAGATTGTAAAGATCCTTGAAGCTGAAGGTGCCTTGGACTATACCACCGTGGTTGCAGCAACAGCCTCAGACAAAGCCCCTCTGCAGTATATCTCCCCCTATACGGGGTGCACCATGGGGGAATATTTTCGCGACAACGGGATGCATGCCGTGATCATCTATGATGATCTTTCCAAGCATTCTGTCGCCTATCGCCAAATGAGCTTGCTGTTGCGCCGCCCTCCTGGGCGCGAAGCCTCTCCTGGAGACGTTTTTTACCTGCATTCCCGGTTGTTGGAACGGGCAGCCAAACTTTCAGATGCGTGTGGTGGTGGCTCCCTCACGGCGCTCCCTATTATCGAAACCCAAGCAGGGGATGTTTCTGCATACATTCCCACCAATGTGATCTCCATCACCGACGGGCAGATCTTTTTGGAGACAGACCTGTTTTACAAAGGTATCCGCCCTGCCATTAATGTTGGTTTATCCGTAAGCCGTGTGGGTTCAGCAGCCCAGACCAAGGCCATGAAACAGGTCTCAGGTCGGCTTAAATTGGAGCTGGCGCAGTATCGTGAGATGGCGGCTTTTTCTCAATTTGCGTCAGATCTGGATACCTCCACCCAACAGCTCTTGCACCGGGGAAGCCGGTTAACTGAGCTCTTAAAGCAACCCAAATATGCTCCCTTTCCCGTTGCAGAGCAGGTGGTTTTAATGTTTGCGGGTGTGCGCGGCTATCTCGACGCGATTCCGTTGGAAAAAATTCGCCGATTTGAGGAAGAGTTTATCTTGTCCTTACAAGATGACTCAGAAATTCTGGAAGCCCTTCGCAAGAAGCCTGCGCTGACCCCAGAGATTGAAGCCAAATTGATTGCGTTTCTTGATCATTTTTTGAAAATTTTTATCTGAAGAAAAAACATTTATGTCAAGTTTACAGGATCTTCGTAACCGAAAAAAAAGCGTCCAAGCAACACAGAAAATTACGGCTGCGATGAAGATGGTTGCAGGGGCGAAGCTGCGCCGCTGTCAAGCTCAGCGAGATACCCTAGATTTAGCACTGACCCACCTGCAACAAAACCTTGGACGTTGTTTGGGCCATTTGCAAGAATTGGAAGAGGTGCCTACTTTGCTGGCGGCCCCTTCTCCCAAGGCCAACATGCAACATTTAGTGGTGTTACTCACCTCTGATCGAGGTCTGTGCGGTCATTTTAACCAACAATTGTTGCGAGCAGCTCGAGATTTTCAAAAGCAACGTCAGGAACAAGGCGAGCAGGTTGCTTTTTACTGTTTGGGTCGCAAAGGCTATGAAGCTCTCAAGAGAAACCGCCATGTTTGGGTCTTGGGCGGCGAGGTAGATCTATGTAAACCAACCCTTGCCTTTGAGGGCGCCCAGCGGATCTTGCAAAAGATTCTTTCCCTCATGCAAGCAGAGCAACTGGGGCATGTAACCCTTGCCTATAATAAATTTCAAAATGTGATGGTTCAGCATTTAACATTTGAGCCCCTCTTCCCTATCTGCGCGAAGGCTCACCCAGAGGAAGACAGAACCTCACAGGGAGGGCTCTACCTTTATGAGCCCTCTGTTCCAAAATTGTTGGAAAAAATGCTTCCCTTCTTCCTGGAGCTTCAGCTTTATCAAGCTATGGTTCAAAGCTATACCAGTGAGCAGGGAGCCCGGATGACTGCGATGGACAGCGCCACCCGCAACGCGGAGGAGATGATTAAAAAGCTGGCCCTCACCTATAACCGAACCCGCCAAGCCTCTATTACCAAAGAACTTATTGAGATCATTTCAGGAGCGGAAGCCTTATGAAGCAACCACTATCACATCACCTTATGGGAAAAATCAGCCAGATTATTGGCGCTGTTGTAGATGTTCAATTTGAGGGGAAAGTTCCAGAAATCTTGAACGCCCTACACGTAAACTTGGAAGACCGTGTTCTGGTTTTGGAGGTTGCCCAGCATTTGGGAGAAGGCACCGTACGCACCATTGCCATGGATGAGACGGAAGGGCTTCAACGTGGCATAGAAGTGATGGACACGGGGGAACCCATTTCTGTTCCCGTTGGACGCGAAACCCTTGGGCGCATCATGAATGTGATAGGGGAGCCGATCGACAACCAAGGCCCGCTCCAAAGCCAAGCGCGTTGGTCCATTCACCGTGAGGCCCCACCTTTGACGGAGCAATCTACGGAAACTAAAATTCTGGTCACAGGGATTAAAGTGGTGGACCTTCTCGCGCCTTATTCCCGCGGAGGAAAAATTGGTCTTTTTGGCGGGGCTGGCGTTGGAAAAACCGTGCTCATCATGGAATTGATTAACAACATCGCCAAAGCCCACGGAGGTTATTCTGTGTTTGCGGGGGTAGGAGAGCGCACCCGAGAAGGCAATGATCTCTACCATGAAATGATGGATTCAGGGGTTATCCGCCCCCTTCAAGCAGGTGCTGAGGGTAGTGGATCTAAAGCAGCCCTCATTTATGGACAGATGAATGAACCCCCAGGGGCACGGGCACGGGTGGCGCTTTCTGGTTTGACTGTGGCAGAATATTTTAGAGATGTTGAAGGCCAAGACGTCTTATTCTTCATCGACAACATCTTTCGATTCACCCAAGCGGGTTCAGAGGTGTCAGCTCTTCTGGGACGCATTCCTTCTGCCGTTGGGTATCAGCCTACTCTGGCGACGGAGATGGGTGCCTTGCAAGAGCGCATCACCTCCACCCACAAAGGCTCTATCACCAGCGTGCAAGCCATTTATGTGCCAGCAGACGACCTCACAGATCCAGCGCCTGCAACTTCTTTCGCACATTTGGATGCTACAAGCGTTTTAAGCCGCCAGATTGCAGAGCTGGGAATTTACCCTGCGGTGGATCCGCTAGATTCAACGTCTCGCATCCTTGACCCCCACGTGGTGGGTGAGGAACACTATCAGGTAGCGCGAGAAGTTCAACAGATTCTCCAAAACTATAAATCGTTGCAAGATATTATCGCAATTTTGGGCATGGATGAGCTCTCTGAGGTTGATAAGTTAACAGTTTCAAGGGCCCGCAAGATTCAGCGCTTTTTATCTCAGCCCTTCCATGTGGCGGAGGTCTTCACGGGAACACCCGGAGTTTTTGTGGAGCTTGAGGAAACCATTCGGGGCTTTAAAGGGATTGTTTCAGGAGACTATGATGATTTACCTGAGGCAGCTTTTTATATGGTGGGAACCATTGATGAAGCCGTTGAAAAGGCCAAGGCCCTCGCGCAACAATCTGCACCAAAGGAGGCTGCGTGAGCCACCCTGCTTCCATGCTTGTGACGCTTTTAACCCCTG
>JBOFKH010000005.1:0-17477 GCA_051657225.1 Alphaproteobacteria bacterium | reverse complement strand
TGTCGAATTGCTTTATTGTCATTTTGTTAAAAATTAGACCCAACAACTTAAAAAAGTATTTGAAAGAATATTTGCTTTTTACATGAGTTGAGCAAAAAACAAAATTTGAAATGAAACAATTGAAAAACAAATTTAAGTTAAAAAAATCTCGTATTGATTTTTTTATAAAAATTATTTAAAGGTGGTATTGGAACGGTCGTATTTTTTACTATGTTGGTTGCTATTTGCAAAAGAAAAGATGTGGCTTGGTTTTTTTTTTACTTTAAAAAGTGAAAAATAAAGTGTAAAAACAGTTCAAGAACGTTTGAGAAATGGGCATTTTTTTTACTTTTTTATCATTTTTTCAGGTGTAAGAATGGTTTTTTTCCAGGGTGTTGTGTGTTTTCGCCTTCGGGGAGTAACTTTTTTTTAAAAATAAATTTGCAATACTAAAGTCAGCGACATGACGTCAATGTCCTGGTGTTTATGAAGATAAAAAGAAAGAGAATCAACAATGGTATCATCAGAAAAAAACCAAAATCTTCAGGATGTTTTTCTGAATCATTTGAGAAAACAGAAGGTTCCTGTAACGCTCTTCCTCGTGAATGGAGTCAAATTACAGGGAATTATTACATGGTTTGACAATTTTTCTATGTTGTTGCGCCGAGAATCCCATTCTCAGCTTGTTTATAAGCATGCCATCTCAACGGTGATGCCGGTCAACCCGATTCAGCTTTTTGAGGGATACGAAGAGGCTCCCAGTGGAGCAGAAACTCCTTAATTTGGTGCTTTATTGAAAAAAAAGCTAACCTCTCACGCGCTGGTATTTGACAAAGCCTATGTGTTGCACGTACAGCTTAAAGCTGACCAACTGAGAGGGGATAATCGACGCGCTCCCTCAGATTGTTTAGAAGAAGCGGTTAGCTTGGCTCAAGCTGCTTGCCTTGAAGTTGTAGAAGCTCAGATTTGCGTGCTCTCTCGCGTGCACCCAAAGGCATTGGTGGGAAAGGGATGGTGCGAACAAATCAAAGCAGCGGTGCTTTTACACGAAGCCCAGGTGCTGGTTGTAAACTATGCGCTTTCACCCGTTCAACAGCGCAACCTGGAAAAAATACTGGGATGCAAGGTTGTCGACCGTACGGGGCTTATTCTAGAAATTTTTGGCCAAAGGGCGAAAACAGCTGAAGGTGTTTTGCAGGTTGAGCTCGCCACCCTCCAGTATCGAAAAAGCCGCTTGGTACGTTCTTGGAGCCATTTAGAGCGCCAACGGGGTGGCTTTGGGTTTTTAGGTGGTCCGGGTGAATCCCAACTAGAGCTGGACAAGCGGATGATCGGAGAGCGGATCAAACGTCTCCAAGAAGATCTGGAGCGTGTGAAGCAGATGCGCTCATTGCAACGGAAATCCCGTAAAAAATCAGATTACCCCCTTGTGGCCTTGGTGGGATATACCAATGCGGGCAAATCTACCCTGTTTAATAAATTAACAGGCTGGCAGACCTTTACAGCAGATCTGCTTTTTGCGACGCTGGACCCAACAGTTCGCCAAGTGATCCTTCCTTCTGGTCGTAAGGTTATCCTCTCTGACACAGTTGGGTTCATTTCTGATCTTCCAACCCAGCTGGTTTCGGCCTTTCGAGCTACCCTGGAGGAAGTGGTAGAGGCTGATTTGCTGATCCATGTGCGAGATATCAGCCACCCTGAAACGGCGGCTCAACAACAAGATGTGCTGGAAGTTTTGAAAGCGCTTCATTTAGAGCACCGGATGGAAAAACACCTGATGGAGTTTCATAACAAAAGTGATCTCTTGCCGCCAGAACTCAAAGAAACTGTCCAGGCTCAAAATAGCAGAAAAGAACTTGCCCCGGGCATCGCTTCGCACTACCTGATTTCATCCCAAACAGGAGAAGGGATCCCTGAAATGCTTCAGGGAATAGACTTGTTTTTTAAAAACCAAGGCCCCCCGTTAACGCTCTCGTTTTCAACCACGGAGGGAAAACTTCTGGCGTGGCTTTACGCCCATGGGCACGTGGTGGAACGGACTGATACAGATGAATGCATTCAGGTGTCTGCTCATCTTGAAGCTCCAACCCTTGAGCTGCTTAAAAAGCAATTTCCCCAGTGTGAAATTTTGTCTTAGGGCTCAGACCGTGTAAAAATTTCGTAACCTGTTTGGGTAACTCCAACGGTGTGTTCCCATTGGGCCGAAAGGGATTGATCTCGCGTTACCGCCGTCCACCCATCCTGCAAGATTCTTACATCGCTTTTTCCAGCGTTGAGCATGGGCTCAATGGTAAAAAACATTCCTGGTTTCAACGTAACCCCTTGTCCTTTTTGTCCGTAGTGGAGAATCTCAGGCTCTCCATGGAAGACACGCCCAATGCCGTGGCCACAAAAATCCCTGACCACACTGAACCTTTCTGATTCTGCATAGGATTGGATCGCATGCCCTATATCTCCTGTTGTTGCACCTGGCTTTACGACGTGGATGCCTCGCATCATAGCTTCATAGGTAACATCGATAAGTCGTTGCGCAAAGGGCTTAGTTTTCCCCACCCCATACATACGGCTGGTATCGCCATACCACCCTTTATAAATAACGGTGACATCAATGTTTAAAATATCCCCCTCCCGTAAAATCCGGCTCCCGGGGATGCCATGACAGACCACATGATTTAAAGACGTGCAGATGGATTTAGGGTACCCCCTATAGCCCAAGGGAGCAGGGATTGCATCATGCTCTATAATAAAATGATGGCATAATTGATCCAGCTCTTCAGTTGTAACCCCGGGTTTTACAAAGGGCTTAATGTAATCAAGGGTCTTGGAAGCTAAACAACCAGCCTCCCGCATTCCTTCCCAGTCTTTTTCAGCAACGTAAAGAGGGATGGAAGATGTATTTGACAGTTTCGCGCGCTGATCGTAAACGTCCATGAAAACCTTTTAATTCCCTGTTTGAATCCTAGCCACAAGCTCTGCCACAGTCGGGATAAACCCATCCGCATAAAAAGGATCTTGGGCAAAACGATAGGCATTATGCCCCGCAAACATTAAATGTCGCTCAACATCCCCCCCATGGCTGATTTCTTGAAGGGTTTTTTGGATACAAAAAGAACGAGGATCTGCTTTTCTTCCTGTCGTCCCTTTATCTTGAGCCCAGTTGCTGAATAAACATGCACTCAAGCACCCCATACAGTTCACCTGGTCTGTATGGATCTCTAAAGCTTTCTCAGGTTCGACAAAAATAAGGGTGGAGCTGGGAGTACGGAGCACTTCTGTATAGCCATGCCTGAGCCACTCTTCTGCTTGCTTTTTATCATGATGGGTTATGAAAACCAAACGTCCCCGGCTTCCAACAGGAAAAGGGGTATCATGGTCTGCAACTGCGGACGCTGTGTAGGCGATCTGCCTGGAGGATCTCTCTTCTAGCTCTTTTAAAAAGGGATTTAAGACTGCCGAAGAATAAAACCCCGTTGGACTGAACCGATTCAACAGCACGTCACCCGGTTGAAGCGTTAAGAGGCGCTTTTTCCAAGCCTTAGAAATAGGGCTCTCTTGGGTTAAGAGAGGACGGGTCCCAAATTGAAAAGCGATGGGACCAAGCTCTGGATTGTCAATCCAATCAGACCATTCCTGCAAACACCATACACCACCTGCCATAATGATAGGTGTATGCCCTAAACCCAACTCAATCATCACATCCCGGAGTGCTTTTACCCGTGGATAAGGGTCTTCTGGCAAAAGAGGATCTTCGCTATTGCTCAACCCATTATGGCCACCAGCCCGCCAAGGATCTTCATAAACAACCCCGCCTAAGCCCTCTGCAAATTTGTGATAAGCCCGTTTCCACAAAGCTCGAAATGCACGAGCCGATGAAACGATAGGGTAATAATAAACACCAAAACGAGAAGCGATCTCAGCAATGCGATACGGCATTCCCGCACCACAGGTTACCCCGTGAATAAGCTCTTTAGCGTTTTCTAAAACACTATAAAGAATTTCTTCCACGGCTGCCATTTCCCACAGCACATTCATATGAACACGCCCCTGGCCTTGGGCCAAATCATGGGCGATGCGCGCTTGGGCAATGCCACCTTTGATGGCGTAAGCAACCAGCTCGCTATGGCGCTCTCGGCGGGTTTTTCCGTGATAGGTAATGGGAATCGCTTTGCCGTTTTCATCGTAGGCATCCGCGTTTACAGCAGAAAAGGTGCCTATACCCCCTGCTCGAGCCCAAGCCCCTGAGCTCTCACCGTTTGAAACGGAGATGCCTTTTCCCCCTTCAATCAAAGGCAAGGCTTCTTTTCCTGAAAAAAGAAGCGGCTTTAAAGCCTTCATCGCAACCTCCTGCTCTGCCTCATCGATTTGTTAAATCTACTCCACCAAGCAGCGAAAGCCGCAAGGAATCGAAGAGGGAAAAAAGCCCATCTGATAAACGTTCACCTAAAGATGAATAGCGTTTTTTCAGGCTTTTCTCCCCTCTTATACCCTAAGTTTATATTTTTAGCCGCCGCTTACAGCCGACCCAGAAGCAGGCTGATCTAAGGCCTGTTTGATGCTCAGCTTGATTTTTCCACGGTCATAGCCAATAATTTTAACCCTAACTTGCTCACCTTCTTGAACAACATCTCGAACTTTTTCAACCCGTCGAGGCGCTAGCTCGCTGATATGCACAAGCCCATCTTGATTCCCTGAAAAATTTACGAAAGCACCAAAGTCCATAATTTTGACGACTTTACCCTCATAAATTTCGCCTACCTGGGGCTCATGGGTGATAGCGCGAATCCGAGAAATAGCTGATTCAAGGCTTTCTTTATGCTGCGCAAATACTTTCACAGTTCCATCATCCTCAATGTCAATCTTAGCACCGGTGGTTTCGCAAATATCACGGATCACTTTTCCACCAGGACCGATAATTTCCCGGATTTTATCTTTGTGGATTTTGATAGAGACGATTCGTGGAGCCGTATCTTTCAAAATCTCCCTTGGGGCTTCTAACGCTTTTGCCATCTCTCCCAAGATATGGAAACGCCCTTCCTTAGCTTGGCGCAAGGCTTTTTCCATAATAGCCGTGGTGATGCTGGTGATTTTAATATCCATCTGGAGGGCTGTAATCCCCTCCCGTGTACCCGCAACCTTGAAGTCCATGTCACCTAAACTGTCTTCATCGCCGAGGATATCAGAAAGCACAGCAAACTGTTCCCCTTCTTTGATCAGCCCCATCGCAATACCTGCAACTGGACGTTTCAACGGAACTCCCGCATCCATGAGTGCCAGCGAGCTTCCACAAACGGTTGCCATGGAAGAAGATCCATCAGACTCCGTAATCTCAGAAACAACACGAAGGGTGTAGGGAAAGTCTGTCTGGGTTGGCAGCAACGGATGAAGTGCTCGCCACGCTAGCTTACCGTGGCCAATCTCACGACGACCTGGCCCCATAAATTTGCCTGCTTCTCCCACGCTGTAGGGCGGGAAGTTATAGTGAAGCAAAAAGGGTTCCCGATATTCTCCTTCCAGGGCATCAATGATTTGGGAATCTTCTCCCGTACCAAGGGTTGCCACCACAAAAGCTTGGGTATCTCCCCGGGTGAAGAGAGCGCTCCCATGGGTTTGAGGAAGCACGCTTGTATCACAAACGATGGAACGGATGGTCACTAAATCTCGACCGTCGATCCGCCCCTGGGTTTCCAAAACATTTTTCCGGACGATATCCTGGGCAAGCTGTTTAAAGATGCGAGCCACCAAAACCGTCGAATAGCCCTCAGTGCCCAAAGCCTCTAAAGCTTTGCTTTTCAAGGCACCCACGAGGCTGTTACGGGCAGCCTTGTTCTTCTCTTGGTAAACTTTCGAGAGCTCACTTCCAACCAAAGCCGACAGCTTCCCTTTGACGACAGCTTCTTCTGGAGCTAGCTTGAAATCCCACGGATCTTTTGCAGCATGTTCTGCGAGGCGAATGATCATCTCAATCACAGGCTGGAACGCCTCGTGACCAAAGGTAACCGCTCCCAACATGACTTCCTCGGAAAGCTCATGGGCCTCTGATTCCACCATCAAGACACCCTGGGCAGTTCCTGCCACGACCAAATCAAGCTGCCCTTGGGCCACCTCTTTGGAAGATGGGTTCAAGACATATTTTCCATCAGCATAGCCTACACGAACAGCCCCAACAGGACCAAAAAACGGAATGCCAGAAAGCGTCAGCGCAGCCGAAGCACCAATGAGTGCGGGAATATCAGGGTTGTTTTCTATATCATGGCTCAACACGGTGCAGATAACTTGCACTTCGTTAAAAAAGCCTTCAGGAAACAAAGGACGCAAAGGACGGTCAATCAACCTTGACGTTAAAACTTCTTTTTCGCTTGGCTTTCCTTCACGCTTGAAAAAACCACCTGGAATGCGGCCCACTGCAAAAGCTTTTTCTTGATAGTGCACTGAAAATGGAAGAAAATCCATATCTTCCCTCGCTTGGGGGACGGCCACAATCGTACATAAAACGGTGGTTCCTCCATATTGCACCACAACGGCTCCATCTGCCTGGCGTGCCACTTTACCTGTTTCAAGGGATAACTTACGTCCTCCCCACATCATTTCTTGACGGTATGTTTCAAACATGCTTGTTTACCATTCTTCCTTCTAATATCAGCCTGGCTCCTTTTTTATCCCTAAAAAATGAAAAACGCCAACCTGAATGGTCATTGCTTAGCGACGCAATCCGAGTTTCTGAATCAGATTCTGATACCCTTCAAGGTTGCCTTTTTTATAATAATCTAACAGTGAACGTCGCTGACTCACCATCTGCAAAAGTCCTCGCCTAGAGTGAAAATCTTTTTTATGATCAGCCATGTGTCCACTCAAATTCTGAATACGCTTGCTCAACAGCGCAATTTGCACTTCAGGAGAGCCTGTATCCTGAGAGGTTCGACCAAATTCCTTCAAAATTTGGGCTTTTTCTTCTACGGTAATCGACATCAAAAATCTCCTTTCTTGACGAGATCATCAAAAAACTGTGGTTCTTTGAACATGTTCAGGGGAACCATCTTTGACCCTTTGCAACGCACCAGACCTACCAATTGATCCTGATAAAGACACTTAAAAATTCCTTCCACGGATTCGGGAAGACAATTCACAAGCTGTTGTCCATACACAAGGCGCTTTCCTTGTTCTACATCCACCCAAAAAGCCGGGATGTCGTCCAGCACAGCCTGGGATGGATAGAGAACACTCGCCCGATCATGCCCTACTTTCAAAATAGAATCCAGTGGAATTCCATTTTTTTCACAAAAAGGCCCCACGCGGGTACGCCTTAAGGCTGAAAGGTGCCCTACAGTCCCTAATTTTTTGGCTATATCTTGACCTAGGCTTCGCACGTAGGTACCTGATCCGCAGGTCACTTCAAAGAAAGCATGGTCGTCGTCTCCCCCATCTAACAAGCGTAATTCCTGGATCAGCACTTCCCGAGAAGGCATCTCAAACGCTTCTTGGCGGCGCGCTCTTACATAGGCTCGCTCTCCTTGAATTTTGATTGCAGCATAGGTCGGGGGAATTTGTTGAATCTTTCCCACAAAACAGGGCAAAACCGCTTCAATCTCTTGCCGGGTGGGCCTTATGTCAGAGGTTTCAACACTTTTCCCTGTTAAATCTCCTGTCGCTGTTTGGGAACCCCAAGCCACACAAAATCGATAAGCTTTAAGCTGCTGCATCAAATAGGGAATCAAGCGGGTGGTTTTTCCCAAAGCAATGGGCAACAATCCTGTTGCAAAGGGGTCTAAGGTACCAGCATGCCCAGCTTTGGAAACGCCAAGGGCTTTTCGCACCCGGGTGGTAACCCCCATAGAGCCCATGTCCCCTGGTTTATCAACAATCACCCATCCTTCTTGAATCATTTGTGAACGTCTCAAGCGGCTTCATAGGCGCGCGCATCCACAAATTGGCGCACAACAGGATGATGGGTTGTGTGCAATTCGGTAACACTACCTGTCCACACAATCTTTCCCTCATGGAGCATGGCAATTTCGTCTGCAACGGTTTCAGCACATTTCAAATCATGGGTAATGGTGAGGGCTGTTGCGCCTAATTTTTCAATTTTATCACGAATCAGCCGGCTGATGAGGGCACTGAAAATGGGATCAAGCCCCGCTGTGGGCTCATCACAAAAGAGGTACGATGGGCGCAGCGCAATGGCCCTGGCCAGAGCTACCCGTCGCTGCATCCCCCCAGAAAGCTCAGCAGGGTAGAGATCAGCAACATTTTTTCCAAGCCCAACAGCTTCTAGCATGTCCTCAGCAATGGCTCTGGCAACGGGCTTGGGCTGTTTTTTTGACTGCAACAGCCTGAAAGCAATGTTTTCCCACACGGGCAAGCTGTCAAACAAGGCTGAAGACTGAAACACCATGCCGAGATTTTGCAGCCTGGCCTCTTGTTCTGCAGCGGTTTCACCGTTAATTTGCTTGTTTTCCATACGCAAAACACCTCTGTCGACAGGCAATAAGCCAACCAAGCATTTCAACAAAACGGATTTTCCAGATCCTGAGCGCCCCAAGAGCACCATGGAACGTCCTTTTTGAATAGACAATTGAACGCCCGACAAAACCTCATGGGTTCCAAAGGATTTATAAACATCCTGAACCTCAAGGGCTATAGACGACGCGACTGAACCTTCCTCCTGCATACCTAATCCTTTCCTAATTGGGAAACGATTGTATCGGAAAGGAAGGCAGCTTGGGAAGAGGAGCAATGCTTCGTAACGTTATCATTCCCACGTAGGTGAGAGCCTAGACCACAGAACCTTTGCATAAAAATCATCACGCACTTTTTTGTAAACTTTTTTACATATTGCTGGATTCCCACTTACGCGAGAATGATAAAGAAGAGCTTAATCAGGTTTGAAAAATTTAGGCACAAAAAACCAACCCAAAGACCTCGACCCAGGATTTTGAACACGCCCAGCAGGTGCGATGCGGGTGCACAAACAGAGCGAATGTTCTCTAAAGAGCTTCCGATTTCTCAGAAGAAGCGAACGGGTTTTTCGCAGCAAGGTCCCGATCAATCAATTCAATCACAGCCATAGGCGCACGGTCTCCATAACGATATCCCGCCTTGATGATGCGCGTATACCCTCCAGAACGTGCCGCATAGCGCTTTCCCAGAACTTCAACTGTCTTTTTTTGAATCTCATCACTCCCAAGGGTTGCGACTAAACGCCTCCTTGCAGCAAGGTCACCCTGCTTCCCAATAGTGATGAGCCTCTCAACAAAAGGCCGAAGATCTTTAGCCTTAGGCAACGTTGTTTGAATCTGTTCATACTTCAAAAGGGAAAGCGCAAGACCTGACAAAAGCGCTTTTCTCTCGCCCGTATTGCGACCAAATTTACGCCCTCTAACTCCATGCCTCATGATTTTTTCCTTTCAAACTTTTAAAAGCCTTGGTTTCTAGCAAGCTGTTCCACATTTTCAGGTGGCCAGCCGGGAACATCCATACCAAGGGAAAGTCCCATTTCTTTCAAAACGCCAATAATTTCATCCAAGGATTTTTTACCAAAATTAGGGGTTCTAAGCATTTCTTGCTCTGTTTTACGAACCAAATCCCCAATATAAACGATATTATCATTCTTAAGACAATTGCTAGCTCGCAATGAAAGTTCAAGCTCTTCAACCTTACGAAGTAAATCTGGGTGAAACGGAAGCTTGTTTTCAGCATCATCAAAAGAACTTTGTTCCTCAACAGGCTCTTCAAAATTAACAAATTTCTGAAACTGGTCCTGGAGGATGCGCGCCGCAAGCCCAACAGCGTCTGTTGGATTCACAAACCCATTGGTCTCTACCTGGATATAAAGCTTGTCATAGTTCGTTACCTGACCAACCCTCGTGTGTTCAACGTGATAAGACACACGCTTGACCGGACTGAAATTGGCATCTAGCAGAATAAGTCCCACGGGGAGGTTTTCGACTGCCCTTTGGGCAACAGACACATACCCTTTGCCAATTTCCACAGTCAATTCCATAGAAATCTTAGCCCCCTCATCAAGGGTGCACAAAATATGATCTGGATCAAGAACCTCAACCTCAGCATGAGATTCTATCATTCCTGCCGTTACAATACAGGGGCCCTCAGCCTGCAAACGAAGTTTACGAGGAACCTCGCTGTGAGAGCGGAGCGCCAAAGATTTAAGATTCAAAACAAGATCTGTGATATCTTCCCGAACGCCAGGAAGAGAAGAAAATTCATGTAATACATTGTCGATTTGAATAGCCGTAACCGCCGCCCCTTGCAAAGAAGAGAGAAGAACACGCCGCAACGCATTGCCTAAGGTGACTCCAAACCCTCTTTCCAACGGATCCGCAACAACAGTAGCTACACGCTCTTTATCATCACTATGCTTAACATTCAACTTATAAGGCTTAATAAGATCTTGCCAATTTCTTTGCAACACGCGCTTACCTCGTGATTTCTAATATAAAACTCTTTAATGGTAACAAATAAATTCTTTTAAATGCGACGGCGTTTCGAGGGACGGCAACCATTGTGAGGAATAGGCGTCACATCACGAATAACCGAAACAGAAAAACCAATTCCCTGCAATGCACGCAATGCAGATTCACGCCCAGAACCGGGACCTTTTAAAGAAGCTTCCAACATCTTTAAACCATGCTCTTGGGCTTTTTTACCAGCATCTTCCGCAGCCATCTGAGCCGCGTAAGGCGTTGATTTCCTTGAACCTTTAAATCCAACAGTGCCTGCGGAAGACCAAGAAATTGCGTTTCCCTGGGCATCTGTAATCGTCACAAGGGTATTGTTGAACGTTGCATTAATATGAGCAACTCCGGAAATGATGTTCTTACGCTCCCGGCGCTTTAAGCGTTGGGTTGTTTTCTTTACCATGATAACCTTTTTTTTCGACTATTTACTTCTTTTTACCTGCGATAGGCTTTGCTTTTCCTTTGCGCGTACGAGCATTGGTATTTGTGTTCTGCCCTCTAACCGGCAACCCTTTACGGTGACGCACACCACGATAGCAACCCAAATCTGTCAAGCGCTTGATGTTCATTCCCACCTCACGACGAAGATCACCTTCAACACGATAGGACGCATCAATCAGCTCACGTATTTTCAAAATTTCATCATCTGTTAGATCGCAAATTCTGCGATGAGAAGCTATCTGAAGCTTGCTACACACATCTCGAGACCTGGTCGGCCCCATACCATAGATATAGCGCAAAGAAATTTCTACTCGTTTTTGTGTGGGAATATTTACACCCGCAATACGCGCCACGCTGGCTTCTCCTTTTTTTCAAAAAACAGACTAGAAAGCTAAGAAATAGCTAATCTAAAACATTTTTGAGATATACACTATCTCGCCACGATCTTCAAGCCTATAACTTTAAATCGCCCCTGCCCTTCCGGACAAAAAAACCACACGGCTCAGTATAGGGATAGGGACACACCTGTCAACTTTTAATTTTCCCCAAACAGCCTGCAATTTCTTTCTCCACTTCACCTACAGGTTTTAGAGCATCGACGGAAACCAACAAACCCCGCTGGCTATAAAAATCTAGAATGGGCTTTTCCTTCTCTTTATGAATCCGGAAACGCTCTTTAAAAACAGACACCTGGTCGTCTTGTCGCCTCGTGAGCTCTACGTTGCAATGGTCGCAAAAACCCTCTCGCTTGGGAGGATTAGCATGCAACGCATACACCGCGCCACAGGACGCACAAACAAACCGATCTAAAATTCGCTGCACCAAAACATCTTCTTCTGCGGCAAGATAGAGCGCCACATCAACAGACATCCCCTCTTGGTCTAAAATTTCTTTCAGAGCCTCAGCTTGGTATAAATCCCTTGGAAACCCGTCAAAAACAATGTTTGATTTTGGCAATAATTTAAAAAGATAATCTTTTAAAAGCGATACAACAAGCGTATTTTCTGGAAAAAGGCCTTGCTCCATAACACCTTTCACCTGAAGCCCAAGGGGTGTTTCACGCCGAACCTCATCCCGCAAAATATTGCCCATCCCCACTAAAGAAAATCCATGTTTTTCTTGAAGAAAATGTGCTTGGGTCCCCTTCCCTGAACCAGGCGGCCCTAAAAAAACAAGATTCATCGCCGCCCCCTTGTGTACGATTTTTTCATCAGCTTTTCATAATGATGCGCAATAAGGTGAGAATGCAGCTGAACCACCGTATCAATGGTAACACCCACAATAATCAACAGACTGGTTCCACCAAAATAAAACGAAAGCGAAACCTGAGACATCACAATCTCTGGCAAGATACAGATGAAAGCTAAATATAAAGCCCCCACCACGGTCAATCGCGTCAAAAGATAATCAAAAAAATCTGCGGTCATCTTGCCCGGGCGATACCCAGGGACAAAGCCCCCATTTTTCCTTAAATTTTCCGCGGTTTCTGTTGGGTTAAAAACGATGGAGGTATAGAAAAAAGCAAAAAAGATGATCAACGCTGCGTACAAAATCATAAAAACAGGAGAACCGTGAGACAACATCCGAACAATGGCTGAGAGCCATTCTGAATCAGACCCCATAGAAGAAAACCCTGCGATGGTTGTTGGCAACAACAGCAAAGAACTTGCGAAAATAGGCGGGATCACACCTGTGCTGTTAAGTTTGATAGGCAAATGGGTATTTTCCCCCGCAAACATGCGCTGCCCCACCTGTTTTTTTGGATACTGCACGACGACTTTGCGATGCGCCCTTTCCATAAATACGATAAAAGCCATCACCACCGCAATCAACACAAGCACAAGCAAAATCACCACCACGTGGATTGCACCCGTACGGCTGAGCTCTAGGGTTTGGAGCGCAGATTGGGGCAAATTAGCCACAATACCAGCATAAATGATCATAGAGGTTCCGTTGCCGATTCCCCGAGCTGTAATTTGCTCACCCAACCACATCAAAAATAACGTAGACCCTACCAACGTAATCACCGTAGAAAGCCTGAAAAATAACCCAGGATCCATCACAGCCGAAGCCCCTGAAGGACCTGTCATTTTCTCAAAACCAACCGCAATAGCATAGGCCTGAAACGACGCCAAGATCACCGTTCCATAGCGGGTATACTGGCTCAACTTACGCTTTCCAGACTCCCCTTCTTTTTTGAGAGCCTCAAAATGGGGAGAAACTGCTGTCATCAACTGCACAATGATGCTTGCTGAAATATAGGGCATCAAATTGAGAGCCATAATAGCCATACGCCCCAGAGAACCTCCAGAAAACATGTCCAACATCCCCAAAAGCCCCCCCGCATTCTGGGAGAGAAACTCCCCCATCACAGCTGGGTTAATCCCCGGAATAGGAATGTAGGTGCCCAAGCGGTACACAATGAGAACCCCCAACGTGAACCAGATACGTTTCTTGAGATCTTCAGCCTTCAAAAACGAAGACCAATTCAGATTTGACATAAGCTGCTCAGCCGCAGAAGACATTGATCACTCTTTCTTGTTTGTACATTTTTCTATGTAGAATCTTACTTTATATCTCTACCTGCATTTTATCTGGAGTCAAGCACTATTTTTCCAAAACCCCCACAAATAAACACCATTCTATCCTTTCAAATTTTAAAAATTATTTTTGAAAAAGAATTGATCTTTGGGTAAAGAATCTGTAAAAAGGGAACATCATTCTCCTTGGAATAGAGGAGTTATGTGCTGCTTTCTGTGAATCTGTTTAAAGAAAGCTTGCCCCTGTGGCGGAATTGGTAGACGCGGCAGACTCAAAATCTGTTATCTTTGCGGATGTGGGAGTTCGAGTCTCCCCGGGGGCACCAAATTTTACGATAAAATTATAAATTTTAAAACAATCTCTTAACTTCTTTTTAAGACTTTTTTTAGGGTTAGATACTACCGTTGATTTGTAGAGACGTGAGCTTTTACGCGCATCGAAGCTCCTTCTCACGCTATTTTGGGACTTGTCGTGCACGGCTTTTGTTATGTCTAAAAGACATATTTTTGAAACTTAAAGTACCTATAAAAAAAAGTACGCGTAATGAGATTATGGAAAAAAAACCAAACCGTTTGATAGAAAGGTGGTTTACGCCGCTGGGCTTGGGGCTGTTGATCATGGTGCTATTGAAAATGGCAGGATTGTACACCATCTACTGGCTGTGCGTGAAAGACCATAAAGTTTTTGTTACAACACAAACCCTTCAGGGACGTGTGTTTTCGGATGAAAAAAAGGGGAATTTACCATGATAGATCTTGGATCAGTTGATCTTTCACGGCTGCAGTTTGCTTTTACAGCTATGTACCATTTCTTGTTTGTTCCGCTAACCCTCGGGCTTTCGTTTATCCTGGCTATTATGGAAAGCGTTTATGTGATGACACGCCAGGAGATCTGGAAAAAAATGACCCAATTTTGGGGCATTTTATTCGGAATCAATTTTGCTATGGGCGTTTGCACAGGCGTTCCCCTTGAGTTTCAATTCGGCACCAACTGGGCTTATTATTCCCACTATGTGGGAGATGTTTTTGGCTCTATCTTGGCGATCGAAGGGATGATGGCTTTTTTCTTAGAAGCCACGTTCTTAGGTCTTTTTTTCTTTGGTTGGACACGGCTTTCACCCTTCGCCCACCTGATGGTGACGTGGGTTCTGGCCATTGGGAGCAACCTTTCTGCTTTGTGGATTTTGGTCGCCAACGCATGGATGCAAAATCCCGTTGGAGCTCACTTTAACCCAGAAACGTTACGGATGGAGCTGACTTCTTTTTATGAGGTTTTATTCAACCCCGTGGCGCAATCTAAATTTGTGCATACGGTGAGTGCAGGTTATGTGACGGGCGCTGTTTTTGTGCTGGCGATTTCATCCCTTTATCTCCTGAGAAATAAACATATAGATTTCGCCAAACGCTCTATGGCGGTGGCTGCTAGCTTTGGCCTTGCGGCAGCCTTCTCCGCCGCGGTGCTGGGGGATGAAAGCGGCTATACCTTGACAGATCAACAGCAGATGAAAATTGCAGCTATTGAAGCTATGTGGGAGACAAAACCAGCACCAGCCCCCTTTACAGCCTTTGCCATTCCAGATCAGGCAACCCAAACAAACCATTATGAAATTGAAATTCCTTGGTTAATGGGCCTGATCGCCACACGCTCTCTTGATAAACAAATTTTGGGGATTCATGATCTGGTGAAGCAAACTGAAAAACGTATCTACAAAGGACTGGAAGTTTATCGCGCTCTAGAGAAGGCCCGGAAAAATCCTTCAGATGCGCCATCCCGCAAGCTGCTGGTTGAGAAAAGCGAAGATTTGGGGCACGCCCTTTTGCTGAAGAAATATACCACCGATATTTTGAAGGCAACCCCTGAGCAAGTCAAGCAAGCTGCCATGGACACGATCCCCTCTGTTCTACCCCTGTTTTTTGCGTTTCGCATCATGGTTGGCTGCGGGTTTTTCTTTATCCTACTCTTCGGATTTGCATTTTACCTCACCTCCAAAGACGCATTCACCCGGCACCCCTGGTTTTTAAGGCTTGCGTTGTTTAGCCTCCCTTTACCCTGGATTGCCGCCGAGATGGGGTGGCTTGTGGCGGAACATGGACGCCAACCTTGGACCATTGATGGTATTTTGCCAACGTTTTTAAGTGCATCCCAGGTAAGCGAGGGAAACGTTCTGACGACCCTCATCGTCTTCGCCCTCTTTTACACCATCCTTGCCATTGTTGACGTGTTTTTGATGGTGAAATATATCCGCCTAGGACCCGACAAAGCCCTGGCCTAATAGCACTTAACATCATTCACAAAAGGGGGGGATGTCTTCCATGTTTGAGTTTCTAGATTTCGGAACGTTGCGCCTTATCTGGTGGGCTTTATTGGGCGTGTTGCTGATGGGCTTTTTAATCTTCGACGGCTTTGATTTAGGCGTTGCAACATTGCTTCCTGTGATAGGCAGAACTGACACCGAGCGACGCATTCTGATTCGATCCGTTGACCCCGTTTGGGAAGGGAACCAAGTATGGCTGATTTTAGGAGCCGGCGCCAGCTTTGCCGCATGGCCCTACGTTTATGCCGTCTCTTTTTCTGGATTTTACCTGGCCATTTGCTTAGCCCTCTTCACCATCATTTTGCGCCCCGTCGGCTTTAAATTTCGAAGCAAACTGCACTCCACAACCTGGCGATCCATTTGGGATGGGGTGATTTTTTTAGGGGGGTTTGGCCCTGCCTTGGTTTTAGGAGTTGCCTTCGGAAACGTCTTTACAGGCGCACCCTTTACCTTTGACGAAACCCTTCGGGTACACTATTCGGGAGATACCCTTGGGCTATTCACCCCGTTTAGCCTTCTGTGTGGTGTGGTCAGCGTTGCCATTGTTCTCTTTCAGGGAAGCACCTACCTGCTGATGAAAACAGAAGCGGAACTGTTTCAGCGCGCTAAAAAAACCCTCGTTGTTTCAGGGTTGTTGCTGCTGATTGCTTTTTCCGTGGGTGGCTTTTTGCTTCAAACCTCTGTGGAGGGCTATCACCTCACCTCAGCCATGCCGTGGGATGGGCCATCCAACCCCTTGCATAAAGAAGTGATACGGGAGTTGGGCTCATGGCTTCAAATTTATGAGCAACATCAGTGGGCATGGGCGTTTCCTTTGTCCGTTTACGGGTGTGTTATCTTGGGCATGATCTTTGGGTTAGCTTCTTGCTCTTGCTTAGCTTTCGTGTTCAGCTCCCTCAGCATTGTTGGGATTTTGGGAACAGCAGGGATCAGCTTATTCCCTTTCCTTTTGCCATCTTCCGCAAACCCCAACCACAGCTTGGTGATTTGGGACGCCTCCAGCAGCCATTATACCCTTTTGGTCATGCTGATCTCCGCATGCATCTTCTTACCTATCATTTTAGCCTACACGGCGTGGGTTTATCGTGTGTTGCGTGGCGTGATAACACCCAAAACATTGGAAGAAAAAGAAGAATATTAAGCTATCAATAGAGCAGATTTTAAGGAGATTGTGATGTGGTATTTTACGTGGGTTTTGGGCCTTGGCTTTGCGTGTGCCCTGGGCATTATCAACGCCATATGGGTAGAATTTAGAGAGACAAACAAAAAATTTCCTACAGGGAGAGGCTTTTCCCCAAAAAAACACCCCACCCCAGCCAATGAGTGAGACTGTTTAGGAGGCTGAGCGCCTGAAAAAGCCTCTGAAAAAAATACTTGTCTCAAATGCGCCCTTGGTAAGAGCGCATTCCTCCACTTCAAACCGATGACGAGGCATCGCAATCCACGTTTCCGCTGCTTGCTGATATCTGATCCCCCTCGTTTTGTTCAGATTTTTGTAATGAAGCGATAAAATTTTCAACCCCTGGAATTCCTTTGCCTCCCCAAAATTTTTTGATGTAAGCGTAGACAAAAGACTCTTCTTCATTGCTTGGATTTGCAAGCCAGGTATTTGAGCAAGGAGAAAAACTCCCAATTTTTTCAAAAAAATAAAAAGGTTTTTCTTCTTCAATGTTTTCTTCAGATTTAATAAATTGCTTAAGCCCACCTGTGCTTGTAACAACAATACTATG
>JBOFKH010000004.1:0-2211 GCA_051657225.1 Alphaproteobacteria bacterium | reverse complement strand
GATGATGGTCGACAAAAGTTTTGACTAGATTGGTTAGAATTCACTGACCACCGGTCCTCCGAATCTTCATCAGCTTCACTTTCCTCGACCAACATGTTGTCAAAATCATAGTATTCCCAGACAAGATTTCCACAGTTCACCTCTTCATTTGCCATGTCAAGGACCAAGAAATCAAACAATCTCTTGGCAACTTGAATGTTGAAATTTGCTTCATTTCTTTGAGTAAGTTTGGCAGCATGCTTTGATTTCTTGTGATGACTCTCATTTGCCCCGGTGTCAAATTCCATGGGAACACCAAAATTCTTGATGTCATCAACCATGTGGAGGATCACGTGGAACTTCATTATCTTCAAGCCCATGCCAGTTGTTTGGTTGGCAACTTTCTTCAATAAATACATGAGAGCCTTATGCTTGGTCCGCAGCCGCTCCACGAGACTCTTTAACATGGTGGGTTCATTAAGGTAAGCCTCCCATTGAAGAAGGGTCTTGACCAGCAGGAGCCAATCTCCCTTTGTGCTCTTTTTCTTAAATTTTTGCTTGGTGTGAAGCATTTCTCTGCCCTTTGTGGACCTTAGTATTGCTGCCATATTTAGCAGAACACCTCGGTAATCTTTTGCCATTAGCTTGCCTTCTTTGATGCCCTTGGTGAAGTTGGTTGACCCAAATGATCTGTCAGATTGATGGGAGAACAACTTGCCGTACACCTTGCCAAGGGCGTTGATGTCATATGAAACTGCTGCACTGTCTCCAACCATTTTGAAAAATATTTCCCGCGTGTACTTGAAGATGCCTAACAAAATTGCGTGCAATTTATCCGAGGGAGTTGCGCCATGGATACCTCTTTTGTTGCCAAATCTTATCTTGTACCAAGCGTTTTTAAGGTAATGCTGAGACATTTCTTGCAGTCGATCAAAATCTTGACGTCTGATCAATTTTTCTATCTCTGCCTGAGTTTTATACTTGTAATTAGCAGTGTATCTATTGGCTTTGTCAGTAGGAACATGGCAATATCTGCACAAATGTTTAACGTTTTTGGTTCTTGATTTGTACTTGCCACACAGCATATCTCCTTCCTCAGTATCACATTTTACCATGGGAGTAAAGAAAATAAAATGGACGTTGTGATACATTTTCCCCGCGTATTTTAAATCAAAAAGCATACCTGTTGCTTGTGCTTTTACAAAGCTCTCTAAAATAACCGACAAAATAGCATGAAAATCTTGGGCCTTTATGTCGGTAAAAACGACGGAATCTTCATCAGCGTCTGTGTCTTCAGCATCAACATTATTGCCTTTTCCCACTTGAATATTAACATCTTGTGACTCCAAATGATCTGCCTCTTTTAAAAGTTTCTTACCCCTGCTGTCCGACATTTTCACCAAGGGAATATATCCCAAGTTTGCCCAGCAATAGGGTAGAGTTCTTGCCTCACGGGTAAAACAAGTTAGCGACATCTTCAATATTGTCACAGGTAGGTCAGCAAACTGTCCAGTGGCTGCACCATCAATATAAAATATAACACCCAGCAGTTGTTGATTTGGAACATCACAATCTATCAGCTGGTGGTAGGCATCTGAGAAAGCTTTCCCTGTGTTAATGTCACCAAAATAGTTCAGGTCTTCTGGAGGTGC
This sequence comes from Alphaproteobacteria bacterium, assembly GCA_051657225.1. Taxonomy (GTDB): domain Bacteria; phylum Pseudomonadota; class Alphaproteobacteria; order Holosporales; family JBOFFI01; genus JBOFFI01. The sequence goes on along the minus strand of JBOFKH010000004.1, from coordinate 580 downwards.
AGCCATAGGATTGTTGTCAAACCAGCAAAAATGGTCATCCTTGATTCGTGGATCAGTTAGCAACTGTTGTAGGCAATCTCTAAATTGATGGACAGGAATTTTTATGACCTCCTTGGAGCTAGGCAGTGTAATAGTTCTTTCGGTGGGTGCCATCTCGGCCATGCCATACCTTTGTGTCAACCTTTTCATTAACTTTTCTCTACCCACATATTTATCACCCGCATCTCGTAGACTTTGATCCCAACCAATAATACCATTTTCTTTAAGATGCCATTCAAAAACCTCAGGGTAGGCATTCAATTGTGTTTTGCATCTTCGTAGAACATCCAATAGCCGTACACCTGTCTTCTCAGTATGAGACAATGGTGCAATAAATCTACTTGGGTCGCAAAAAGCTTGGATTCGATTGCTTATTGTGTCATCCGGTTGGGTTTCCTGCAATGATTGGTCGCTCTCATTGTTGTCGCTTAATAGACTATTATTTGCCTCTGCACTGCTTTCCTGCTCGTCGCTTGCTGGTAAATCTTGGGTCGCCATTTGGTTACAAATATGACCCCTAGTTGACTGTTGATTGTTATCC
>JBOFKH010000003.1:0-3412 GCA_051657225.1 Alphaproteobacteria bacterium | reverse complement strand
CCAAGAAGATTCCGAACCTGCCGAAGGAGGCCATTGAGCCTGCCGTTGCGACTGGTCTGGAAGCTCTGGGCCGAGGTCAGGACCTGAACAAGCTCCAGATGTTCGTCGAGATGATGATTCAGCTGGCTGGCATTCAGGACGAGGACCTCAACATGGCTGACATGAAGCTGCGCGTTGCCAACTCGCTAGGTATCGACTCTGAGGGTCTGTTGCTCACCGAGGAGCAGAAGCAGGCGAAGATGCAGCAGATGGCCGAACAGCAAGCTATGCAGCAAGGTGGTGCCTCTATGGGCGCAGCCGCTGGCCAGATGGGTGCCGAGATGGGCGCTCAGGCTATGCAAGAGCAGATGTAATTAACCCACACAGAAGGGAGAGACACCACGTCAACCACAGCGTCCTTTAAACGCCGAGAGTTGGTGCTCTGTCTCACCCTCTGTCCAATTTCAAAGGAGAACCTAATGCCTTATTCCCATTTGACCAACGCCGTGATTTCCGATGCCGACGCTGAGATGATTCAGAAGCCGGTGACCGTGCGTGATGGTGATGACCTGCTGGAAGTGACCCTGCCGGAAGACGATAAGTCCAACGTTCAAGAAGACGCTGGCTCCGAAGACGGTGAGAAGGTCGAAGTGAAAATCAGCACCGATGGCGACGATGAAGCCGAAGCTGATGGCGATGACGACTCTGAAGGTGACGACGATGGTGAAGGTTCCTCCGAAGAGGAGCTGACCCTGCCGGATTACCAGAGCGCCGACCCGAAGGACCTGACTGAAGCAGCAGCCCTGATGGCTGAGGCCGAAGTTGGTCAAGCTGACCTCGCTGCCAAGGCGATTGAAGCTGGTCTGTCTCAGGAGTCTCTGGACAAGGCCAAGGCCGAGTACGAGAAGGACGGTAAGTTCTCCGAGGAGTCTTACGCTGAGCTGGCTAAGGCCGGTTTCTCCAAGTCCTTCATCGACTCCTACATGGCCGGTCAGGCTGCTGTGGCAGAGCGCTTTGTGAAGTCCATCTATGGCCACGTTGGTGGTGAAGAGAACTTCGCGAAAATCACTGCGCACATCGCCGAGAACAAGCCAGAGATGGCTCAGGCGTTTGACGCTGCTGTTGAACGTAACGATGTGGCGACCATCCGTGCCCTGCTTGATGCAGCCGTTGCGGAAGTCCGTCAGTCTCCGGCCTCTAAGGCCCCGAAGCGTAACATCGCCAATGCTGCCAAACCGGCTAAACCTGCTGGCTCTAAAGCGGCTGACAAGGTGGAAGGCTTCGCGTCCCGTGCCGAGATGGTCAAGGCAATGTCTGACCCTCGCTATGGCAAGGACGCTGCGTTTCGTCGTGAAGTTGAGCTGAAGGTGTTCCACTCTCAGTTCTGATAGTCCGGGTTGAATTAACCCACACAGAAGGGAGACCACTGCGTTTCCCATTCTGCTTTGCACATTTCAAATTCATAACATAAGGAGAAACTATATGCCGATGACTGGTGGTCAACAACTGGGTAAGAATCAAGGTAAAGGCGCAACTGGCACTGACGCTCTGGCGCTGTTCCTGAAGGTGTTCGGTGGCGAAGTCCTGACTGCTTTCGAGCGTCAAGCCAAGACCCTCTCCAAGGTCATGGTCCGTACCATCGCCAACGGTAAGTCCGCACAGTTCCCTGTGATGGGCCGCACCACTGCTCGCTACCTGAAGCAGGGTGAGTCTCTGGACACTGGCCGTAAGGACATCAAGCATGCCGAGAAGGTCATCGCTATCGACGGTCTGCTGGCGACTGACGTTCTGATTTATGACATCGAAGATGCCATGAACCACTACGACGTCCGCTCCGAGTATTCCCGTCAGATGGGTGAAGCTCTGGCCATGGCGACCGACGTTGCGAACTACGCTGAGATGGCCAAGCTGGTCAACCTGCGTGCTACCGCTGCGTCCAACGAGAACATCGCTGGTCTGGGTGCTTCTCCGATGGCTATCGTCGGTGTCAAGGACCTGACCGATGCCGCTAAGATGGGTGAGTACGTCATTCAGGCGCTGACCATCATGCGTGCCGAGTTCACCAAGCGTTACGTGCCGACCGGCGACCGCACCTTCTTCACCTCCCCGGATGTGTACTCCATGGTGCTGGCCGCTCTGATGCCGAACGCTGCGAACTACGCTGCGCTGATTGACCCGGAGACCGGTAACATCCGCAACGTGATGGGCTTCGAAATCGTCGAGACCCCGCACATGGCTCAGAAGATGGTAGACAACGTAACCGATGCCTTCGACGGTGTTGGCCACGTGTTTCCTGCGACTGGTGTGGATGTGACCACTTGGGGCACTGCGACCGGTGCGACCAAGATTGGTGCTGACAACGTGTGCGGTATCGCTATGCACCGTTCCGCTATCGCTACCCTGAAGCTGAAGGACATGGCTCTTGAGCGTGCCCGTCGCCCGGAGTACCAAGCTGACCAAATCATCGCCAAGTACGCGATGGGTCACGGCGGTCTGCGCCCGGAAGCTGTCGGCGGTATCATCTTCTCCTCCAAGGGTGCAGGTGTGATGCTGGACAAGTTCACTGGTGGTATCGCCAAGGAAGCTGTCGCTGCCAAGCGTGCTGCTGGTAAGGCCGCTGAGTAATCTCAGTGTTTAACCATAAGGGTGTCTCTTCGGAGATGCCCTTTTTTTTTATAAAGGAGGTTGACTTATGTCTACTAACGTTGATTCTAACTGGAGCTATCAGGCTGAGCTGGAGGCTGTCAACGACATGTTAGCAGCCATTGGTGAATCCCCTGTGTCCACCCTTGAGGGTGACTCCAACACAGACGTTGTGTCTGCCCGCCGTATCCTGCACAAGGTTAATCGCCGTGAGCAATCCAAGGGCTGGACCTTTAACATCGACGAGGCTGCCCCTCTGAATCCTGACGCTCTGTCTGGGCTGATTCCGTTCATGCCCAACTACCTGCGTCTGGTCTCTGAAGGTGGCACCCCGTACATCAACCGTGGCGGATACGTCTATGACCGCACCAACCGGACCGACCGGTTCAACAGCGTGCTGACCGTTCAGTTGGTCACTCTGGTCCCGTTCGACGAGATGCCCGAGGTGTTCAAGGCAATGGTGGTCGCTATGGCTGCCAAGGAGTTCAACATCAGTTTCTTCGGTGCACCCGAGGTTGACACTGTGTTGAGCAACGAGATTGCCGAGCTGCGCATGTCCGTCATGGAATACGAGATGGACTACGGTGCGTTCAACATCTTCACCACTGACCCCTTCGTCTCTGGCGCTGTGGGCCGATAAGGAGGACCCTATGTCTCTCGTTAGTCAAAGCATCAAGAACCTCAAGGGCGGGATTAGTCAGCAACCTGACATCCTGCGTTATGAGGACCAAGGGCAGGAGCAGGTCAACTGCTTCTCGTCTGAAGCACAGGGGCTGCAAAAGCGGCCTCC
>JBOFKH010000002.1:0-8568 GCA_051657225.1 Alphaproteobacteria bacterium | reverse complement strand
CGCAAGCGTGTGTGGGGGAAGCCTGCAGCCTCTAAAAAATAATTTTTTATCATCTCATTTTTTCTTTTATATGCACTCCAAGCAAGGTATGCTATGTTCCGATCTGCTTTGCAAGTCTTTAAAAAATATTAAAGGTTTTTTTAATTTTTTTGACTAGGATAGAATACAATAGTTAATTTATAGAAATTAGAAAAAAAGGAGGGGGGATTAAAATGTTAAAAAAGTTACTTCTTGGAATTTGCGTGGGGGTAAGCTTTCCCCTATTTTCTGTTTACGCGGCAACAGTAACAGACTGTCAGAAAAAATGTGCCGGGATTTCATCTGTAGAAGAACGGCAAAAATGTGAGGCTGCATGCGTGGGGATTCCAACAGCAGAATGTTTGAAAGATTGTGGAAGAAATAAATCCACAACAAGAGAAGATTTACAAAAATGCGAAGCTGGATGTCAAGATGGGGGAGATAGTATTTCTGTTTCTACATCTGGCGCAAATGCAGATATCGGTGGTCGATCGATCCGTAAAACAAACCCAAGTGGTAATCGTAACTAATAGACTCATAAATGGGTATTTTTCATCTCTTGGGAACACTTATAGGTTGAAAAAATAGCTTGCTGCACCCCAAAAATCTCTTATAGATTAGCAGGGTAAAGCAAGCTATATGAGGTATCTCCGTGGTCGCAAAGCAGCACCTATTCCACAAGCCGTTTCCTGAAAACCTTGAAGAAGCTCGCCAAGAAGCAGTCCAACTTCAAGGAGAGATTCAGCACCATCGCCTGGCTTATGAACACAAAGATGCGCCAGAAATTAGCGATGCTGCCTATGATGCGCTGTATCGACGTTTGGAGGCTTTAGAGGCTCGCTTTCCAGAGCTTGTTTCAGCGCAAAGCCCCACCCAAAGTGTCGGTGCAGCCCCCCAGGGGCGCTTTCCAAAAATTCGTCACCTTTCCCCGCTTTACTCCCTCGAGAATGCCATGAATGAAGCCGAGGTCAGTAAATTTTTAGAAAAAATTTTGAGATTTCTGGGGCTTTCTGTTGAAACGCCCGTCGAGTGGGTGGCAGAGCCCAAACTAGACGGCCTTTCGGTCGCTTTGCAATATCGCCAAGGAGCATTCTTCCAAGGGGCTACCCGGGGGGATGGTGAGGAGGGAGAAGACGTTACCTCGAACCTTAGAACCCTGAAGGATATCCCCCAACACTTGAAGGGGAACGATCTGCCTGAGATGTTTGAAGTGAGGGGAGAAGTTTACATCGCCCGCACGGATTTTTTGGTTTTGAATGAACAGCGCGTAGCTGCAGGGGAGGCGCCTTTTGCTAACCCGCGGAATGCGGCAGCAGGTTCTTTGCGGCAATTAGACCCTGGCGTCACAGCCTCTCGCCCACTCCGGTTTTTTGCCCATGGTTTTTCAGGCTTTTCTTTTACTGTGGAAACCTATGCCCAAGCTTTAGGGAGGCTGAAGCAATGGGGCCTTCCTCTGAACCCCCTGACCCATACAGGACTTTTGGAAGAGGTGCTAAATTTTTATGGGAAACTGCAAAAGCAACGCGCTGAATTAGACTATGATATCGATGGGGTTGTTTATAAGATCAATCGGCTTGATTGGCAGGAACGGCTTGGGTTTTCCTCTAGAGCTCCGCGCTATGCCGTGGCCCATAAGTTTGATCCAGATTGCGGCCAAACCTTGTTGGAGGATATCCACATTCAAGTGGGCAGAACGGGGACCTTAACCCCCGTTGCTATGCTTCGCCCGATTACGGTTGGGGGCGTGGTCATCACCCGGGCAAGCCTCCACAACGAAGATGAAATCCTGCGCAAAGACATCAGGATAGGGGACACCGTACGGGTTCAACGCGCGGGGGATGTGATTCCTCAAGTTTTGGGGCCTGTGCTTGAGGCTCGCCCCTCAAATGTATCTCCATTTGTTTTCCCAGACCATTGCCCTGTGTGTGGAAGCCAAGCAGCTCGCCAAACAGGAGAAGTTGCTCGTAAGTGCACGGCGGGCTTCAGCTGTTCTGCCCAAGCCCAATGGCGCTTGCGACATTTTGTATCCAGGGGAGGGCTTGATATCGAGGGGCTTGGGGAGCGGCATCTAAACCTTTTTTATGAAGCAGGGTTGGTTCGAACGCCTGTAGACCTTTTCACCCTCTCCCGTCGCAATGCGGAAAGTGACAACCCTCTTCAGACGTGGGAAGGCTGGGGAGAGCGTTCTGTGGCGAATCTTTTCCAAGCCATCGAAGCCCGTCGAACCATTTCCTTTGAGCGTTTTTTATATGCATTGGGGATTCCACAAATTGGGGAATCAACGGCTCGCCTGCTCAGCCAACACTACCAAACCATCGAAGCTTTTCAGCATGCTATGGGAGAGGCGCAAGACCCAACAAGCCCCTCTTTCCAAGTGCTTTTATCCATTGACGGCATCGGCGAAGGCATGGTTGGTGATTTGGTTGCATTTTTTCAGGATACCTCTAACCAAGCCATCTTACATGCTTTACTTGAAGAGGTGGCGGTTCTTCCAGCTGTTGCTCAGGTGACCAAGCAAAGTTTCTTAACGGGTAAATCTGTTGTGTTTACGGGTACACTTCAACAGATGACCCGAGCAGAAGCCAAAGCAAGGGTAGAAAGTTTGGGTGCAAAGGTTCGCTCTTCCATTTCTAAAGAAACAGATTATCTGATCATGGGGGAGGGAGCAGCAGGTGCTAAAGCAAAGGAAGCTGCCAGGCTTAATATCGCCATTTTGGATGAGAGAAAGTTGATTGACGCTCTCCAGGGGCATGGTTATGATGAGGGTGGGAGTTAGATAAAATAATACTTAAATTATAAATACATAACTGAAAGGAAGAGAGAAATGTCCATCAGCATTACAGGAAGACATGTCGACATGGGGCCTGCTATCACCTCCTATGGGACAGAAGCCGTGGCAGCATTGTTGAGAAAATATGGCATGGAGGCTGTGAGCGGGGAAGTCACGTTTTCAAAGCCACTTCATGTGTTTGAAGCTGAAGTTTCTCTCCATTTAAAGCGTGGCGTTTATTTGCGAGCCGGTGGCGAGGGAAGCACCGCTTATCTGGCGATGGACCAAGCTTGCCACAAATTAGAAACAAAAATTCGAAAGCATAAAAAAATGCTGGATCACCATCACAAAATGCGGGATCAGCATATTGAGAAATTTTCAGCCCCGGATTATATCCTGGACAGCCAACGTGAGCAAGAACCCTCTGACCATCCCCCTATCATAGCTGAATCTACCACGGACATTCCAACACTGAGTGTCACAGAGGCGGTCATGCGTTTGGATTTGGGAGATCTGCACACGGTGATCTTTAAAAACCCAAAACATGGTGGGCTTAATGTTCTCTATCGCAGAAAAGACGGCAACATCGCGTGGGTTGACCCTACTTTGGTTCGTTGATGGCTCTCTATTTCAAGAATTACGTGTCACTGCGTGGGATGCGCCCCAGAACCCCAGAAGGCATAGCACGATGGAGGGTCCTGTTGGGAGGTTGAACACAAAGGAGCAAAAAATCCCCAGGCAGGTGGAGAGAATGCCCACGGCGATGGCGCCTCCCACCATTTGTTCAGGGGTTTTGGCAAAGCTTCGGGCGCTTAAGGGGGGGGCGATGAGAAAAGCGCTCAGCAAAAGGGCGCCTGTCAGTTTAAGGCTTAAGGCCATAAAAAAGCCCATGAGGACGAACAAAAGCAGCTGGATTTTGCTAACGGGGATGCCTTCGATGGCAGCGAGGTCTTCGTGGGCGATCATGCTGAGGCACAGTGGCCATAGCTTCCAAAGGATGACGGTTACCAAAAAAGTAGCTCCCAACATCCACAGCAGATCAATCCCTTGAAGGATCAAAATGTCCCCCACAAGGTAGGTGAGCAATTCAACGGAGGAAAGACCTGCGAAGCTCATTAAGAGGATGCTCAGGGCTAGCCCCCCTTGGGAAAGGAGGACCAAAAAACTGTCAGGGGGCACTTGCTTGCATCGGTAGATAAACGCAAGGGTGACGGAGAAAATCAAAGCCGTTCCTGCAAGGCTTAAAGAAAGCGGAAGCTGAACCAAAAAATGTAGCGCTACGCCTAAAAGCAGTGCATGGGCAAGGGTATCGCTGAAAAAAGCAACCCGTTTCCAAACCATCAGACACCCCAGGGGCGCCGCCATAATCGCGAGGAGGATCCCCCCTGCAAGGGGGAAAATCCATAAATCTTGGAATAGCTCAATCATGGAGGATGTTTCCATTCTTTGCTGAGGGTAGGTGGGTGTGGTCATGACGGTGGGCATAGAAGCGATGCTTGGGCTTTAAAGAAAAACCAGGAAACAGATGCAGATAAGCGGGGGCTTGTTGCACGGCCTCTGGAGAGCCCTCGCAACAAATGTGGCGGTTTAAACAGATAACGTGGTCGCTGGCTTCTAGAACTGTGTGAAGGTCATGGGAGACCAGCAAAATGGAACAGCCTTTTTCTTGCCGAATGGCAAGCAACACCTCATAAAAATGCGCTTGCCCTTGGAGGTCAAGCCCTTGGGTGGGTTCGTCCAGAATTAAAAGTTGGGGGCTTCGCATCAAGGCTTTGGCCAAAAGCACTTTTTGCAGTTCCCCTCCCGAAAGGTTTAAAAGCGACTTAAAACACAAATAGCCTGCAGCAACTTTGTCTAAAGCTTCTAAGGAGGTTAAAAGGGCATTAGGCGTAAGCTTAAGAAAACGGTCAACCGTTAGGGGCAAAAAAGGATTTAAGCTTATTTTTTGAGGCATATAGCCAATGCGAAGATCAGGCGGGTGGTGGATGGAACCTGCTGAAGGCTTTAGCAAACCCAGTAAGATCTTTAAAAGGGTGGTTTTTCCAGCACCATTAGGGCCCAGCAACGTGGTGAGGCTTTTTTCCTGAAGGGAAAAAGAGACATTTTCAAGAATAAGTTCTTCGCCACCTGCGTAAGAGATGTTTTTTAAAACGATAGGCACGAGCCTAATTGCCCTTTACTTTAACAGACCCCCTTCGAAACTTCCTTTTATGGGCTGATGGGTGCGTCACTCCGGTGCTCAGATCCTCATGTACCTTAAGTACATTCCGGTCTTGCGCTCCGTTAGTTCCTGCCCCTCAACTCCCTCAAAATGGTTTTGATAAGAGGTCTAATATGAAAACTCATAATTTTGAGATCTTACCAAATCTTCCCACGAAAGCTAACCTTTTTTTAAAGGGTTAACAGAGCACCTTTCATCACCTTAAGTTTAATCTTCCTTTCCAGGCAGGTTAGATTTTGTCTTGAAAACCCCATGAACTGGCATATTTTCAAAAATAATTAACCGCAGTTAAAAAAATATTGACACATGAGGGGTTTATAGGTTAATAAATTGATTGTTGGTAATTTTTTTAAAGGAAGTATTAAGAGATGCTAAATAAATTTTCAAAACGTGCCTTAGGTTCTCTGGGGCTTTTATTGGGCTCCATTTCTCCTTTCTCTGCATCGGCAAAAGTGCCTATTCAAGATGAGTTTGAAGGGTGGGCTCTTCCTGCACATTTGGTAAAAATAGACGATGCAGAAGATTTAACACAATCCATCATCGAAGATCGTAAGAGATTATTTTCTGATTCAACCTCACCGGCTGTGCAAATGGAGCCGTTGGTTCGGATGAAAGATGGAAAGGCGCACATCAGCTCCACATTTTCTCCTAAAACCTACGCTGAGATGGAACACTTGAGCTATGAGCTTGTGAAGGGCTGTGTGTCTTCCTCAACGCAGCTTTTGGAAAAACTCCAAGGCGAAGGGTGGCATATTGAAGGATTTGAAGGGATCAGCGGTAAAAATCCAAACAAAGAAGGCTTCGATGGTGCCAATAAAGATTTGGCTGGTTTTGTAGCATTTCAGGAAAAAACAGGGGAAGCCGTTGTGGTTTTCCATGGTTCCCAAGATCCATATGATTGGCAAAACAATTTGGATGCTCAAATGATTGGGGCCCGCAGTCTTAACCGTGGTACGAAGAACCCGTTCCTCTTTAACGGACAAATCTCTAAAGGCAACGAAGAGCGCTACCTTTCCTCAGTAGAAGAAATCTATAAGATCTTGGGCCAGTTTAGCGAAAAAGAAAATTTCCACATTACGGTTACAGGACACAGCTTGGGCGGTGCCATGGGTGAGCTTGCTGTCGCGGATCTTGCAACCAATTTTGCAAAGACTGTTTGGGGACGTGATTACAAAAATGCTGAATCAAACCGTGTGCGTGCCTACTTAATGTCGGCTGCTTTGGTGTTTGACACAGATGCTTCTCCACAAGTCGAAAAGCTTGTAGGTCGCCACAATGTGATTCAAGACGCTGTTGAAAGTGACCCCGTTTACTTCATGTCGGGTGATTCCACGGTGGAGCACTTAAACAACAGTTATAGCTATGGGTTAACAGCTGGCGCGATGTGGTTGGCACAAAAAATGGGCTTTGTGAAGACATCTGCACCTCAAGAGGTGGCTTTCCTTTATGGAAAAGGCAGACACATCGGTTTTGAAGCCTTGCAAAGCGTGTCTGAAGTTCAAAAAATGGCCTCAGGTTTCTCCAATGAAGGTGTTAAAGAGAAGATAGCAGAAAAAGGTTGGTTCGCTCGTTGGAAAGCAACTTTCACCGGCGAAACCGTTGCACCGATTCACTATGGTTCTAACCAAATTAAGCAAGATGGAAGCGGAAAATTGACCCAGGGGTTTGATACGAAATTCATTGTCCCTGAGACGATTTCAGCAAGAATTGAGAAAACAGAGCTAGCCAAAGCTCAAAAGCAAGCTGAAGTTGCTCCAAAAGCCCAAGAAAAAAAGGCTTGGTACCAAGGCTGGTGGTAAAATAATAGGGCTTTAAAAAGCCCTATTGAAAAAAATCAAAAGCGCGAAGGGAAATTTCCCTCGCGCTTTTTTCTTTTCGCCAGAGAAACAGCTGCTTATAAGTTTTCTAAATAGCCGCGCAGGGCTTTGAGGTCTGCAGGAAGCTGGCTTTCAAAAGACAGCGTTTGCTGGTTTGTGGGGTGCGCAAAGGTTAAAGCATGGGCATGGAGGGCTTGCCTGTCTGGCTCGAGGGTTTCTTCCAAGAAAGTTTTAAGGGCGGGAAGCGCTCTGCGGGGCGGGTTGCCATAAACAGGATCTGCGAGAACAGCATAACCGAGGCTCGTCAGATGTACGCGAATTTGATGGGTGCGGCCTGTTTCAAGCTTGCAGATAACCAAGCTGGCGTGCTGACCATAGGTTTCTTGGGTTTTGTAAATTGTTTTAGAGGGCTTTCCTCCCTGGGGAAGCACGGCCATTTTTTGTCGATTAACCGGATGGCGTCCAAGGGGTTGGTCAATCTCTCCTTGAAGCGGCATGGGCATTCCCCACACGAATGCGGTATACGTTCGTGATAAAGAACGGTCTGCAAATTGGGCTGAAAGCATCTGGTGGGCTTGATCATGCTTGGCTACCACCAAAAGTCCGCTGGTTCCTTTGTCTAAGCGATGTACAATCCCTGGCCGCTTCACCCCCGAGATTCCAGATAAAGACTCTCCGCAATGGGCCAAAAGCCCGTTAACGAGGGTCCCATCTGGTTGACCCGCTCCTGGGTGCACAACCAACCCTGCTGGTTTGTCAACAACCAGCAAATCTGCGTCTTCATAGACGATGTGCAGGTCCATCTTTTGGGGTATAAGTGGTATGTCTTCAAGGGGAGGAATGGAGAGTGTGTAAACCTCACCAGTTTTTACCTTGTGAGAAGCTGCCCCAGAGCCTGATGCCCCTTGGCAGACATGTCCCTCTTTGATGAGCTGTTGCACACGGGTGCGGCTGAGCCCTGGAAAGCGCTCTGCTAAAAATTTGTCCAGCCGCCAGCCAGCCTCATGGGCAAGCACCTCACTGCTGGAGGGAATGTTATCGTGTATCGGTTCCATTTATCCAGACTAACCTAACTGTCCAAGCTATCGCAAGCGAAAGGAGTGGCGGCAAACTTTCTTCTTGCAAAGCTTTATAAGACAGGTATGATGGGGGCAATTTTAAGGAAGCGGGTGTAGCTCAGGGGTAGAGCACAACCTTGCCAAGGTTGGGGTCGAGGGTTCGAATCCCTTCGCCCGCTCCAGATATCTCTCCAGGCCTTTGTCTGGTTCTTTTTTCCAGAAAAATTTTGAAAATTGCCTTTAAATGTGCTGGGTCTTTGGGGATCTGCATCAGAGATATGGACAAGGACGCTGTTGTTTGTTTTAATCCTTTCAGAGAACGTCAATTGATCTGGAGTAAGAACCGATGAGCGATTCACAAAAATGGATGCAAGGCAAGCGTGGCGTCATCATGGGGCTGGCGAATGATCGCTCTCTGGCCTGGGGAATTGCCCAAAAATTGGCGCAGCAAGGGGCGGAGCTTTGTTTCACCTATCCTTTGGAGGTGTTTGAAAAGCGGGTGCGTCCCCTGGCAGAATCCCTCGGTTCTTCCCTTGTGTTGCCCTGTGATGTGGGGTCTGACGCAGACATCGAAACCCTTTTCAAAACCCTTGAGTCCCAGTGGGGTTCGCTGGATTTTGTGCTCCACGCCATTGCCTTCGTCGACAAGGAAGAGCTTAAACATCAATATGTCACCACCTCTCG
>JBOFKH010000001.1:0-3514 GCA_051657225.1 Alphaproteobacteria bacterium | reverse complement strand
CTCGAAGACCTCTGGGCTTTTAACGAAGAGGCTGTGGTGCGAGCCGTTGCTGCCTCCCCCATTCCTCTGATTTCAGCCATTGGGCACGAAACGGATACCACCCTGATAGACCATGTGGCCGATCAGCGAGCCCCCACACCAACAGCTGCGGCGGAGATAGCAGTGCCTGAGCGTAAGTTGGTGTTGCAGCGGCTCCAGGGATTGGAGGGGCGCCTTCAAGCCATCGCACGTCGGCATCTTGAAACGGTTTTCCTGAAGCTTTCCTTCTCTCAAAAACAATTTCCAAAAGCCGAGGTCCTCTTGGGGCCTTACCAACAGCGTTTGGATGATGCTTATGAAAAGCTTTCTTCAGCTTTATGGAAACGCCTGGATTTGTTTCAGCAGACGTGGGAGCGCCTCAACGAAGCGTTGCGCAAGCCAGATAGTCGCCTCGAGCTAGCTCGGGTGCGGCTTGAACAAAAAATGCAGCGCCTTCAGCAAAACTTTCGCTTCTGCCTTCAGCAGAAAATCCAACGCTTTTGCACGGCGGCTAAGGTTTTAGAAAGTGTTTCTTATACAAAGACCCTGGAGCGCGGCTTTTGCTTCATCACTGCCCAAGACGAGGAGTTAAAATCCAGAGCTGAGGCCATCTTGCCGGGAAGCCAGCTTCGTATCCATTTCGCAGACGGTCAGGTGGAGGCACAAGCCCTTCACAAGGTGAATCCAGTGACTGGCAGCGAGGCAGAAGGTAACCCTAGCCAGCCGACGCAACATACGTTCCTTCCGAATCAGGAACTGTAAGGCTCCACATCGCTTCCAGATTATAAAAAAGACGCATCTCTGGTTTGAACAGGTGGACGATCACGCTGCTAGCATCAAGCAAGATCCAATCTGCTTGCTGTAAACCCTCCAAACGCGTGGGGAGTCCCTTCTTTTTAAGTTCTTCGTGGAGCATTTGGGCTGAAGAAACCAGCTGACGGCTTGAAGTTCCGGTGGCAATGACAAGATAGTCTGCTAAAAGAGATTTTCCCCTCAGGTCAATGGTAACGACGTCGTGAGCCTTTTTATCCTGGAGAAAACGTGTGACGAATGCGCACAGATCGTGTGGCAAAGAGAGACTAGAAATAACGAATTCCTCGTTTTAGAAGCTGCTGCCCAAGCGTTTTTCTGAGGAGCAATTCACCAACTTTCTTTAACAAGAGACAGCAAAGTTAGTGTTCAGATCTCAACCCATGGCACCATTATAAAAGAAGGCAGTCCCAAATTCAAGAGCGTTATATCAGCTTTAGTGGCGCCAGAATGGAAGGGTTACCACCACGATCAGCGCGATAAACTCTAGGCGTCCTAACAACATTCCCAAAATCATCAGCCATTTTGCAGCGGTTGGAAAAGCGATAGCCTCAAGACTTCCCGGGCCAAACCCTATGCCTGTGTTCGTTATGACACTTGCTGTTGTCAAAAAACTGGCATGTGGATCAAGGCCAACAAAAGCAAGGCTTAAGGCGATAAATGCATAAGACAAAAAATATAAAACAAGAAAAGCAAGGATAGCAAGCACAACTTGGTCTTCTACCCGGCGTTTGTTGTAAATGGGGATAAACACCCCGTGAGGGTGGAGCAGCTGATAAATTTGTGACCGCATAACGCGATAAAGCACTTGGAATCTGAAAACTTTGATCCCGCCAGAGGTTGAGCCTGTGCAACCCCCAATAAAGATCAAAAGCACAGAGAGCACCGTCAAAAAACCTGGATTGTTGTTGTGGTGTACTTCAAAACCTGTTGTTGTCATGGTGGAGACTGCGAAAAAAAGCCCTCTGCCAAATGCGTCAGAAAAGTGATGACCCTGAACTTTCCAAAGCCAAAAAATTGCAAAAGCCGAGAAAAAAGATAGCAAAAAAAGATAGGCGCGGGTTTGGCTGTCATAAAAATAGGCTTTCCAATCAACGGTTAAAACCCGAACGAACAGGAGCAGGGTCGAGCCCCCTAAAATCATAAAAACAACTAAAACGCTTTCGATAAAAGGGGTGATGAATGTTTCAATATTATTATCTGAGGTAGACATGCCGCCGGTCGCAAGGGTTGTCATGGCATGACAGAAGGCTTCAAAAAATGTCATCCCGCCAAACCATAAAAGCAGGGCGCAAAGGGCTGTCAAAAAACTGTAAACCAAGAGAAGAGACGCTGCAATTTGAGAAACTTTTGGCATGATTTTTTCAGATCTATCTGAAAAATCAGAATAAAAAAGCTGCATACCCCCAATTTTCAACTTAGGAAGCAGAGTGAGGGCCATCAAAATGATCCCCAAGCCTCCCAGCCACTGCAACAAGCTTCTCCAAAGCAAGAGGCCTTTGGGGGCATAGTCGAGCCCCTTGATAATGGTGATACCGGTAGTGGTTAGGGCAGAAACAGCTTCAAACAAGGCGTCTGTAATAGAATCTGTGGTTTGGGATAGCAAAAAAGGAAATGCAGAAAAACAGGCAATCATGACCCAGGAGAGGCTCGTCAGCAAAAACGCTTCACGCACCTTCAGTGTAATGGGTGTGTTATAGTGGTAAGCAAGAGTGAAGATTCCGCCCATAAAAGCTGAGATAAAGCAAGCGCCTACAAAATTTTGCCCGTTAGGGTCTCCTTCCCAAAAATCAACAACAGCGGGAATAACCAAAGCAACAGAAAGGATCAGCAGCAAAAGCCCCACGATAAAAAGAATGGGGCGAATATTGATTCCTAAAAAATGCACAGCTCCCCCGCAAGGCTAAAAATTTCAAGTTTTATTCTGGAAGACTACTACACCACATTTCAGGCTGTTGGAAAAGAGATTATGCAGCAGGGAGATGCGTTGTCCAAATTTGCAGAAACCAGAAAATGTTAAACAGAAATGATATTTCGAAACTTTATGAATTATTTGTTCATATATTTGAACATATTACAGAGAATGTCTACCTTCGACATTTTTATTTAGATACAATTTTTATTGGGTTTCTTTTTAAAATGTCTCTTAAGGCGTCAGGTAAGGCGCTGAGATAGGTTGGTATGTTGGTTAAAAAAGAAGCCCAACCTAAAAAAGTAATAGTTGGGAGGAAATAAAAATGAAACGGGTTTATAACACGGGTTCTTATCTAAAATTGAGTCTATGCATGTTGAGCCTTACAGGTTTTTCAGGAGATCTTTCTGCAATAAGTCTATCTTCTTGTAGACAATCAACTTTTGGGCATTTGAAGGGTTTTTCTGCGGCGGCTTCTAAGCTGAAGCGAGCTTGGCCTTCTTCGGAAAAGCTTTCGGAGGTGAAAGAATCATTGTGGGCTATTCCGAAAAAAGGCGTGAATGTTCGGTCGTTATCCGAACGTGTGAAATCATTTTTCAAAAAAGATCAACCCACATGGACCACGCTTCAAGCGCTCGCAAGTGCCCGCGAGGAAAGTGAAGGAGCGTTGGGTTCTCTTCGTGGCAATAAATTCAAAAAAACCCATGAAAAACGTCTTGGGTGTATGGCAAGCCTTAAAAAAATTGAAGGGGTAGACAACCCATACCGTTTAAG